>NZ_JBWKQB010000004.1:0-275915 GCF_059418545.1 Pseudomonas sp. GW821-FHT07G10
GACTCGTCACAGCGCCTTGGCTCTGGGCCGCCGGCATCCGAATTTGAGCTAACGAACTAGCCACACAGGCCACTAGGCCTTGGATCTTCATAGCTCTTTAGATCCAATCGCGGGCAAGTCGGATCTGCCACCGAAAATCCCGGCTAATTACTCGGCCTGCTGATACTCATCAATCACTTCCTGCGCCGCACGAAACGCATCGATTGCGGCCGGCACACCGGCATACACCGCACAGTGCAGCAGCGCTTCGCGAATCTCTTCTACGGTGCAGCCGTTGTTCAGTGCGCCGCGTACGTGGCCTTTGAGTTCCTGCGGGCATTTGAGCGCGGTGAGGGCGGCGAGGGTAATCAGGCTGCGGGTTTTCAGCGGCAAACCTTCGCGGTTCCAGACACCGCCCCAGGCATGTTCATTGACGAAGTCCTGCAACGGTTGGGTGAACTCGGTGGCATTGCCCAGCGCGCGGTCGACGAAGGCGTCGCCCATCACCTGGCGACGTATTTCGACACCTGCTGCTTTTGAAGGCGTAGGCTTGTTGTCGGTCATAGCGATTCCCTCTTGTGTTGGCGGCGCCAGGCGCTCAGTGACGTGAACAGCAGAAATGCCACCAGCGCCGGCAGGACGAAAAACAGCATCAAGTGTTCCAGCTTGCCGGCCAGCGGCATGCCAGTGGTGAACGACACCACGTGTAGTCCGTAAGCCAGATACAAGCTCAGAAACAGCACACCCTCGGCGCGGGTAATCCGGTAGCCCGAATAGAACACCGGCAAGCACAGCACGGCGACCCCGAGCATTACCGGCAGGTCGAAATCCAGCGCATTGGGCGACACAGATAAAGGTGTTGGCGCCACCAGCGCGGTGACGCCCAACACCCCCAGCAGGTTGAACAGGTTGCTGCCGATCACATTGCCCACGGCGATATCGCGTTGACCGCGCAAGGCGGCGATCAGTGAGGTGGCAAGCTCCGGCAGCGAGGTGCTGACTGCAATGATGGTCAGCCCGATGATTCGCTCCGATAACCCAAGCTCGGTAGCGACCTTGACTGCCGCATCGAGCAGCAGATGGCCGGCATACGCCAGCAGGGCCAACCCGCCCAGCATCATCACCAGGCTGCTGAACCAGGGGGCGCGAATCCTGGACGTTCCATTGTCGTGGTTGTGTTGAGGGCGAGCAGCACGCCGCGACTGGCGCAGCAACAGCCCGAGATACAGAATCAGTGCCATCAGCAGCACCGCCCCATCCAGTGGTGTCAGCTCTTCGTTGTGGGCCAGTACGAATACCAGCAGGCTGGCGCCGATCATCAACGGAATGTCCAGCCGCACCAGTTGCCGGGAAACCCGCAGTGGAATGATCAGTGCCGAGAGGCCAAGGGTGACCAGGACGTTGAAGATGTTGCTGCCGATCACGCTGCCGACGGCGATGTCGGTG
Organism: Pseudomonas sp. GW821-FHT07G10; assembly: GCF_059418545.1. Lineage (NCBI taxonomy): Bacteria > Pseudomonadati > Pseudomonadota > Gammaproteobacteria > Pseudomonadales > Pseudomonadaceae > Pseudomonas > Pseudomonas sp. GW821-FHT07G10. Next base: position 1,426 of record NZ_JBWKQB010000004.1, read on the forward strand.
TTTTCCGATAAGGTTGCTTGCAGGCTCACGGCCATCTGTGGGGCACTGCTGCCGAAGGCGACGATGGTCAGGCCGATGATCAGTGGGCGGACTTTCAGCCGGGTCGCCAGGCGTACGGCGGCGCGGACCAGCAGTTCGGCGCCGGCGATCAACAGTACCAGACCACAGAGCAACTGGATCACGCTGAGCAGCGGTAAATCGGCTAATCCGAATATGGTCAGGGCTCCGCGGCTCAGTTGTTCAGGGCTTGCACGCGAACCCGCGTGGTGCCACTGCGCAGCATCCCCAATTGTGCGGCAGCATCTCGTGACAAGTCGATCAAGCGGCCGCGTACATGCGGCCCGCGGTCGTTGATGCGTACCACCACGGTCTTGTCGTTGTTCAGATTGGTGACTTTCACTCGTGTGCCGAACGGCAGTTGGCGATGAGCGGCGGTCAGGGCGTGCTGGTTGAAGGGTTCGCCACTGGCGGTACGTTTGCCATGATGCTTGGCACCGTAATAGGACGCGCCGCCCGTTTCGTCATAACCGCGTGGATCGATGTCATGGCTGGCACAACCGGCCAGCAGAGAGAGCAGGGCGCAAGCGCTAAACAGACGCTTCATAGGGGACTCCCGAAGTTGATCGTTCGCCGATCGTTCCCACGCTCCTGCGTGGGAATGCCTCACTGGACGCTCCGCGTCCGCTGTTGTGACGCAGAGCGTCACGGGCTGCATTTCCACGCAGAGCGTGGGAACGATCACTGTGGTCAGCCTTCGAGCTTGCTTTTCAGCAGTTCGTTGACTTGTTGCGGGTTGGCCTTGCCTTTCGATGCTTTCATCGCCTGACCGACGAAGAAGCCGAACATCTTGCCGCGTTTGGCTTCATCAGCCGCGCGGTATTGTTCGACCTGTTCGGCGTTGGCCGCGAGCATCTCGTCGAGCACTTTGGAGATTTCGCCGGTGTCGGTCACTTGCTTCAGACCACGCTTGTCGATGATCTCGTCAGCGCTGCCTTCGCCGTTGGCCATGCCTTCAAAGACCATCTTGGCGATCTTGCCGGAGATGGTGTTGTCCTTGATGCGCAGCAACATACCACCCAACTGCTCGGCTGAAACCGGCGCTTCGTCGATTTCCAGACCTTGTTTGTTCAACAGGCTGCCCAGCTCGACCATGACCCAGTTGGCTGCCAGCTTGGCGTCGCCGCCGATGCTCACGACTTTCTCGAAGTAATCCGCTTGCTCACGGCTCGAAGCCAGCACGCTGGCGTCGTAGACCGACAGCCCGAACTGCTCCTGGAAGCGCTCGCGTTTCTGCGGTGGCAATTCCGGCAAGGTGGCGCGGATGTCGGTGAGGAACGAGTCCTCGATGACCACCGGCAACAGGTCCGGATCGGGGAAGTAACGGTAGTCGTTGGCTTCCTCTTTGCTGCGCATGGCGCGGGTTTCGTCTTTGTTCGGATCGTACAGGCGGGTCTGCTGAATGACCTTGCCGCCATCTTCGATCAACTCGATCTGGCGACGCACTTCGGTGTTGATCGCCTTCTCGATGAAGCGGAACGAGTTGACGTTCTTGATCTCGCAGCGCGTGCCGAATTCAACCTGGCCTTTGGGGCGGACCGACACGTTGCAGTCGCAACGCAGCGAGCCTTCGGCCATGTTGCCGTCGCAGATGCCCAGGTAACGCACCAGTGCGTGGATTGCCTTGACGTAAGCCACTGCTTCCTTGGCGCTACGCATGTCCGGCTCGGAGACGATCTCCAGCAGCGGCGTGCCAGCGCGGTTCAGGTCGATGCCGGTGGCGCCGCTGAACTCTTCATGCAGGCTCTTGCCGGCGTCTTCTTCCAAATGCGCGCGGGTGATGCCGACGCGTTTGACCGTGCCGTCTTCCAGCGGGATGTCCAAATGGCCTTTTCCGACGATCGGCAACTCCATCTGGCTGATCTGGTAGCCCTTGGGCAAATCCGGGTAGAAGTAGTTTTTGCGGGCGAACACGTTGTGCTGGCCGATGTGTGCATCGATCGCCAGGCCGAACATCACCGCCATGCGCACCGCTTCCTGGTTCAGCACCGGCAAGACGCCGGGCATGCCCAGGTCTACCAGGCTGGCCTGGGTATTCGGCTCGGAGCCAAACGTGGTGGCGCTACCGGAGAAAATCTTCGATTGGGTGGCGAGCTGGGTATGAATCTCCAGCCCGATCACGACTTCCCATTGCATGTGTTTCTCCTCAGAAGCCTGTCGGGGTGCGGGTGTGCCAGTCAGTGTTGAGCTGATACTGGTGGGCGACGTTCAACAGACGGCCTTCCTGGAAGTACGGGGCGAGCAATTGCACGCCGACCGGCAGACCATCGACGAAACCGGCTGGCATGGACAAGCCCGGCAGGCCCGCAAGGTTGGCGGTGATGGTGTAGACGTCTTCCAGGTACGCAGCGACCGGGTCGCTGTTCTTGGCGCCGAGTTTCCAGGCCGGGTTCGGCGTGGTTGGGCCGAGGATGATATCGACCTCATTAAAGGCAGCCATGAAATCGTTCTTGATCAGGCGACGAATCTTTTGCGCCTTCAGGTAGTAGGCGTCGTAATAACCGGCCGACAGCGCGTAGGCGCCGACCATGATCCGGCGCTGCACTTCCGGGCCGAAACCTTCACCGCGCGAACGTTTGTAAAGGTCGGTCAGGTCTTTCGGGTCTTCGCAGCGATAGCCGAAACGCACACCGTCAAAACGCGACAGGTTGGAGGACGCCTCTGCTGGAGCGATCACGTAGTACGCAGGGATCGCGTGCTGCATGTTCGGCAGGCTGATTTCCTTGACCACCGCGCCGAGCTTTTCCAGCTCCTTGACGCTGTTGTGGATCAGTTCGGCGATGCGTGGATCGAGACCGGCGCTGAAGTACTCCTTCGGTACGCCGATGCGCAGGCCCTTGAGCGAACCGTTGAGGCTGGCGCTGTAATCCGGCACGGGCTCGTCGATGCTGGTTGAGTCCTGCGGATCGAAACCGGCCATGCCTTGCAGCAGGATCGCGCAGTCTTCAGCGGTACGCGCCAACGGACCGCCCTGATCGAGGCTGGAGGCGTAAGCGATCATGCCCCAGCGCGAAACACGACCGTAGGTCGGTTTCAGGCCGGTGAGGTTGGTCAGTGCTGCCGGCTGTCGGATCGATCCACCGGTGTCGGTGCCGGTCGCCGCAGGCAACAGACGAGCGGCAACCGCCGCCGCTGAACCGCCGGACGAACCGCCTGGAACGTGTTCCAGGTTCCACGGGTTTTTCACTGCGCCGTAGTAGCTCGATTCGTTGGCCGAGCCCATGGCGAATTCGTCCATGTTGGTCTTGCCCAGCGTGACGGCGCCGGCGGCAGCCAGTTTGGCGACCACGGTGGCGTCATACGGCGCCTTGAAGTTGTCGAGCATCTTCGAGCCGCAGCTGGTGCGAATGCCCTGGGTGCAGAACAGGTCTTTGTGAGCGATCGGCGCGCCGAGCAGGGCACCGCTCTCACCGTTGGCCCGGCGTGCGTCAGCGGCTTTCGCCTGCTGGAGCGCCAGCTCCTCGGTGAGGCTGATGAAGCTGTTGAGCTGCGGGTCGAGGCGGGCGATACGCGCCAGCAGAACCTTGGTCAGCTCTTCGGAGGAAAACTTTTTGTCGGCGAGTCCGCGGGCGATCTCGGCCAGAGTCAATTGATGCATTGCAGGCTCTTTCCCTTTAGTCGATGACTTTCGGAACCAGATACAGGCCGTTTTCGACCGCTGGTGCGATGGACTGATAGGCCTCGCGGTGATTGGACTCAGTCACGACATCTGCGCGCAGGCGTTGGCTGGCTTCCAGTGGATGGGCCAGAGGCTCGATATCGTCGGTATTCACAGCCTGCATTTCATCGACCAGGCCGAGAATACTGTTCAGGGCGGAAGTAATATGTGGAAGATCGGCTTCATTGAGGCCAAGACAGGCCAGATGAGCGATTTTTTCCACGTCGGAGCGTTCAAGCGCCATGGGATTCTCCAGTGGAAAACAGAACGGATGCTATCCGTGTGTTAGATTGTCGGAACACTACCGCATTTCTACGGTCATAAGGCCGCGATTGTGGGGCTTGGTGCACAGAAAAGCGGCCAATTTAACATATTGGCGCCTTGCCCAAAATCCCTGTCGTTGTTAGAGTTTGCCGCACTTTTTTACCCACGCGTTGCCTAGGGTCCCTTCCCCATGTTCAAGAAACTGCGTGGCATGTTTTCCAGCGATCTTTCAATTGACCTGGGCACTGCCAACACCCTTATTTACGTGCGTGAGCGCGGTATCGTCCTGAATGAACCATCGGTTGTGGCCATTCGGACGCACGGTAATCAGAAAAGTGTCGTTGCCGTCGGCACTGAAGCCAAGCGCATGCTCGGCCGTACACCCGGCAACATTGCTGCCATTCGTCCGATGAAGGACGGCGTGATCGCCGACTTCAGCGTCTGCGAAAAAATGCTGCAGTACTTTATCAACAAGGTTCACGAAAACAGCTTTCTGCAGCCTAGCCCCCGTGTGCTGATCTGCGTTCCATGCAAATCCACCCAGGTTGAGCGTCGCGCCATCCGTGAATCGGCTCTGGGTGCCGGTGCCCGTGAAGTGTTCCTGATCGAAGAACCAATGGCTGCTGCCATTGGTGCCGGTCTGCCAGTTGAAGAAGCCCGCGGCTCGATGGTCGTCGATATCGGTGGTGGTACCACTGAAATTGCGCTGATCTCCCTCAATGGTGTGGTTTACGCTGAATCCGTACGGGTTGGCGGCGACCGCTTCGACGAAGCGATCATCACCTATGTGCGTCGTAACTACGGCAGCCTGATCGGTGAGTCCACCGCTGAGCGCATCAAACAGGAAATCGGTACGGCCTACCCGGGCGGCGAAGTCCGTGAAGTCGATGTTCGCGGTCGTAACCTGGCTGAAGGCGTTCCACGCGCATTTACCCTGAACTCCAATGAAGTGCTGGAAGCTCTGCAAGAGTCCCTGGCAACCATCGTTCAGGCCGTGAAGAGCGCTCTGGAGCAATCGCCTCCGGAACTGGCTTCCGATATCGCCGAGCGTGGTCTGGTGCTGACCGGTGGTGGCGCCTTGCTGCGTGACCTGGACAAGTTGCTGGCCCAGGAAACCGGTCTGCCGGTAATCGTTGCCGAAGACCCGCTGACTTGCGTTGCTCGCGGCGGTGGCCGTGCATTGGAAATGATGGATAAGCACACGATGGATCTGCTTTCCAGCGAGTAATTTCGCGGGATGCATCTATGCTGTTCCGCTCTCAGGCAGCACTTTGCAGTGCTGCCTGTTGGCGTTCATCTTCTGTCAATCTGCTCCAGGCCGGTTTGATGCCGTATGAATAACGAGAACATTTGCCTGGGAGGAGCGGCTTATTAAACCGCTTTTCGCCAAAGGCCCCTCATTGGGCGTGCGCGTGTTGGTGCTGGTCGTGCTATCGGTCGCGCTGATGGTGGTCGATGCCCGCTTCACACTGCTCAAGCCGGTGCGTAGCCAGATGTCGCTGGTGCTGATGCAGTCTTACTGGATCACCGACCTGCCACAGCGGCTATTGCAAGGTGTTGCCAGTCAATTTGGCAGCCGTACCGAGCTGGTCGCCGAAAACGAAAAACTCAAGACCGAAAACCTGCTGTTGCAGGGCCGCATGCAAAAACTGGCGGCCTTGACCGAGCAGAACGTTCGGCTGCGCGAGTTGCTCAATTCTTCCGCGCTGGTCAACGAAAAGGTCGAGGTGGCCGAGTTGATCGGCATGGACCCCAATCCGTTCACCCATCGCATCATCATCAATAAAGGTGAGCGTGACGGTGTGGTCCTCGGCCAGCCGGTGCTCGATGCCCGTGGGTTGATGGGCCAGGTGGTCGAGTTGATGCCGTATACCTCCCGTGTGCTGCTGTTGACTGACACGACCCACAGTATCCCGGTCCAGGTGAACCGTAACGGTCTGCGCGCCATCGCCAGCGGTACCGGCAATCCGGAGCGCCTGGAGTTGCGCCATGTGGCGGATACCGCAGACATCAAGGAAGGCGACCTGTTGGTCAGCTCCGGCCTCGGACAGCGATTCCCGGCGGGCTACCCGGTGGCGACGGTCAAGGAAGTGATTCATGACTCCGGCCAGCCATTCGCGATCGTTCGGGCAGTTCCAACCGCAGCGCTGAACCGTAGTCGTTATTTGTTGCTGGTGTTCAGCGATAACCGTACCGCCGAAGAGCGAGCCAACGACGCCGCACAGGCTCAGGAAGCGCAAGATCGGCAAAACGGTACCGCCCCGATAATTCCGGCAACCGTTCCCAAACCTGTCACGCCGCCAGTGCCAGCTGTAGCTCCGGCTGTTGCAACGCCAGCGTCTGCTGCCGTGCCAGCCAAACCGGTTGCCCATACCCGTGCGCATCCCGTCAAACCGGCTACCCCGGCAGCGGCGAAGCCACCTGCTGCGGCTCCGGCGGCCACCACTCGGGAGAGGCAGTAATGGCAGGTATTCATTCGCGCAATGGCTGGATGGTCTGGCTGACCTTTGCCATTGGCTTGTTACTCAGCGTTTCGCCGTTGCCGCAGTTCATGGAAATTCTCCGGCCACTGTGGCTGGCGTTGCTGTTGGCGTTCTGGACTCTGGCGCTGCCGCACAAGGTCGGCATGGTCACTGCCTGGTGTCTCGGTCTGGCAGAAGACGTGCTGTACGGTACGTTACTCGGGCAGAACGCCTTGATTCTGACCTTGATCACTTTCCTGGTGCTGTCATTGCAGCAGCGTTTGCGCATGTTCCCGATGTGGCAGCAAAGTCTGGTGATACTGGTGATCTTCGGCCTGGCCCAGCTGGTTCAGCTGTGGCTGAGTGCTTTGACCGGTAACCGCCAGCCGACTCTGGCGCTGGTATTGCCAGCATTGGTCAGTGCTTTACTCTGGCCGTGGGTCAGCTTCGGTTTGCGTGGATTGAGTCGGCGCTACAAAATCAATTGATCCGGTCAGGCTTAGGGTCAGTTGACGCTTGGTGGCGGTTCGCCACCAAGCGTCAACTGACCCTACCCACACCTCGACAGGGAGATGTCTTGATGTATCCGCTTTATCTGGCCTCTGGCTCACCACGTCGACGTGAACTGCTGACGCAGATCGGCGTGCCTTTTACCGCTATCAGCGCGGACATCGATGAAACCCCTCTGATTGACGAATCTCCGGCGGCCTATGTCGAGCGTCTGGCTCGCGGCAAGGCTGAAGCCGGGCACGGGTTGCTTGCGGTCAGCGAATCCGACGCGCCGATTTGTGTGCTGGGTGCAGATACCGCCGTGGTACTTGACGGGCACATTCTCGGTAAGCCGGTTGATGAAGCAGATGCTCTGGCCATGCTCATGGCCCTGTCCGACCGCGAACATGAAGTGCTGACTGCGATAGCCGTGCTCGACGGTCAACGTTGTGAGTCGCGCGTGGTTCGCAGTCTGGTGCGGTTTCGGCCGATCAGTGGCGAAGAAGCAGCGGCCTATTGGGCCAGTGGCGAGCCGCAGGACAAGGCCGGCGGTTATGGGATTCAGGGGCTGGGTGCGGTGTTTGTCGCAGGGCTCAATGGCAGTTATTCAGCGGTCGTTGGCCTGCCGGTGTGCGAAACCGCAGAACTACTCGGCCATTTCGGCATACCCTGTTGGCAAAACCTTACAGTGCGCTAAGCGCCGTACCTGACTGACGCGGCCATTATCGTGAATACGCTTGAGCGAGACCCTGCCATGAGTGAAGAGATTCTGATCAACATCACGCCGATGGAATCGCGCGTGGCGGTGGTTGAAAACGGTGTATTGCAAGAGGTTCATGTCGAGCGCACCCAGAAGCGCGGGATCGTCGGCAACATCTATAAAGGCAAGGTGGTCCGGGTTCTGCCAGGTATGCAGGCGGCGTTCGTCGATATCGGTCTGGACCGCGCGGCATTTATTCACGCTTCGGAAATCTCCATGCGTGAAGGCCCGGCGGTGGAAAGCATCGGCGCCCTGGTCCATGAAGGGCAAAGCCTTGTCGTGCAAGTCACCAAGGATCCAATCGGTTCCAAGGGCGCGCGCTTGACCACTCAGTTGTCTATTCCGTCGCGTTATCTGGTGTACATGCCGCGCACCGCCCACGTCGGCATTTCCCTGAAGATCGAAGACGAAGCCGAGCGCGAGCGGCTCAAGCAGGTGGTCAGCGACTGCGTGGCGAAGGAAGGTATCAAGGAAGCCGGTGGCTTCATCCTGCGTACGGCCGCTGAAGGCGCCGGGGCCGATGAGATCCTGATGGACATCCGCTACCTGCGAAGACTGTGGGACCAGATCGCGGAGCAGATCAAGACCATCAGTGCGCCGAGCGTCATTTATGAAGACCTGGGCCTGGCCTTGCGCACCTTGCGCGATCTGGTCAGCCCGAAGATTGAGAAAATTCGCATCGATTCCCGGGAAACCTTCCAGAAAACCACTCAGTTCGTCGCCGAACTGATGCCGGAAATCGCTGACCGCCTTGAGCACTATCCCGGCGAGCGGCCGATTTTTGATCTGTACGGTGTCGAAGACGAGATCCAGAAGGCCCTGGAGCGCAAAGTGCCGCTCAAGTCCGGCGGCTATCTGGTGGTCGATCCGGCGGAAGCCATGAGCACCATCGACGTCAACACCGGGGCTTTTGTCGGCCATCGCAACCTTGAAGAGACAATCTTCAAGACCAACCTCGAGGCCGCGACGGCGATTGCCCGTCAACTGCGCCTGCGCAATCTCGGCGGAATTATCATCATCGACTTCATCGACATGGAGGACGAGGAGCACCAGCGCCAGGTGTTGCGCACGCTGGAAAAGCAGCTGGAGCGTGATCACGCCAAGACCAACATTATCGGTATTACCGAATTGGGCCTGGTGCAGATGACCCGCAAGCGTACCCGCGAAAGTCTTGAGCAGGTGCTGTGCGAACCGTGCAGCAGTTGTCAGGGCCGCGGCAAGTTGAAGACTCCGGAAACGGTTTGCTATGAAATTTTCCGCGAGATCCTGCGCGAGGCTCGGGCTTACGAGGCTGTGGGCTATAGAGTGCTGGCCAATCAAAAAGTAGTTGATCGGTTGCTTGACGAAGAGTCGGGGAACGTTGCGGAGCTGGAAGGGTTTATCGGACGGACTATCCGTTTCCAGGTCGAAACCATGTACTCCCAGGAACAATATGACGTGGTGCTGCTCTGAATCGGCGTGCTGTACTTTTATTGGAAGCGGCTGGATTGAGCGTTTTGCATGACTACCGCCATGGGGGCCACCTGACATGGAGCGTCTGATACGCTTTTTTGTTGCTCTGACTCGCTGGGGGCTGGGACTTTGCGCCTTGATGTTGGTGTTGACTGCGCTATACGTCAGCCTTGGTCGCGAACTCATTCCGCTGGTCGCCGAGTATCGAGGTGATGTCGAGGCCAAGGCCCGCGAAGCGACGGATATGCCATTGAGCATTGGCAGCCTCGAAGGCAGCTGGAGCGGTCTGGCGCCGATTCTGCTGGCCCGCGATGTGGTGGTCAGTAAGGGTGCCAATGGGTTGCGCCTGGATCATGTGCGGGTAGTGCCGGATGTCTGGGCCAGTCTGCTGGCTCGCGAGGTCCGTATCGCCCATCTCGAACTCAACGGCCTGAAACTGAGCCTGAAGGAAGACCAGAACGGCCATTGGGCACTTGAAGGGTTGCCGGTTCAGCAGGGTCAACCCGTCGATCCCGAGCAACTGCTCAATCGCATGCAAATGGTTGTTCAGCTGTCGGTGCTGGACAGCCAGGTCACTTTGCAGCCGTTCAATGAAACCCCACTGACCCTGGCGAATGTCGGCCTGAACCTTAAAACCGGTCTGACCCGCCAGCGTCTCGATGCTCGCTTGACCCTGCCCGACGGCCAGCCCATGGCTCTGAGCTTGCGCACTCGTGTGCGTGCCAGCCACTGGCGAGATGCTGAGACGGATGCTTACCTGAGCCTGCCGCAAAGCGATTGGGCGCGCTGGCTGCCTGCGCGGTTGACCCAACAATGGAAGTTTTCCGAGCTCAAGGCCGGTGGCGAGCTTTGGCTGAGCTGGGCTGAGGGTACTGTGCAAAGCGCTGTGGCCCGCCTCAATGCCCCGCAAGTCAAAGGCGCCTACACCGGGCGAAAGCCGCTGACGATTCAGAATCTGGCGCTCAACGCCTGGTTCCAGCGTGGCGACGAAGGCTTCAGCGTACTTCTCGATTCGTTGGCCATGAACCTCGGCGAAACCCGTTGGGAGTCGCATGTGCAGCTTCAGCAGTTCGCCGCCACAGACAAAGCCGAAGAACGCTGGCGTGTCCAGGCTGATCGCCTTGATCTGACGCCGATCACACCTGTGCTGGATGCCTTGGTACCGGTGCCGGACAATGTCGAAGTGGTGATCGACAACCTCAAAGTCACTGGCGCCCTGCGCAATGTGCTGGTCGATTATCGCCCACAGGCAACCGACGACCAGCGTTTGAGTTTCGCCGCCAACCTGGAGCGGGTTGGCTTCAACGCTTATCACGGCGCTCCGGCGGCACGTAATGTGAGCGGTAGCATCAGCGGCGACCTTGGACAGGGCGAGCTGCGTATGGACAGCAAGGATTTTTCCCTGCACCTGGACCCGATCTTCGCCAAGCCATGGCAGTACATCCAGGCCAATGCGCGGCTGACCTGGAAGCTCGACAAAGAAGGCTTCACCCTGATCGCGCCGTACCTGAAAGTGCTGGGCGAGGAGGGCAAGATCGCCGGCGATTTCCTGATCCGTCTGCATTTCGATCATACCCAGGAAGACTACATGGACCTGCGGGTCGGTCTTGTCGAGGGCGACGGTCGTTACACCGCCAAGTATCTGCCGGCAGTCCTCAGTCCGGCTCTGGATGAGTGGTTGCGTACGGCAATTCTCAAGGGCGCGGTGGATGAAGGCTTCTTCCAGTACCAAGGCTCGCTGAACCACGGTGCCATCGACAACGCGCGCAGTATCAGCCTGTTCTTCAAGGTTCACGACGCTGAACTGGCGTTCCAGCCGGGTTGGCCGCACGTCGGCAAGGTCAGCGGTGATGTGTTTATCGAAGACAGCGGCGTACGAATTCTGGCAAGCAAAGGCCAGTTGCTCGACACCCAGGTTCGCGACATCTACGTCAATATTCCCCATGTACCCGCCGGACAAACCAGCCGCCTGTTTCTCGACGGCGAGTTTGCGGGTGGCCTGGGCGACGGTTTGAAGATTCTGCAGGAAGCGCCGATCGGCACCGACTCGATTTTTGCCGGTTGGCAGGGGGAAGGTGACTTGCAGGGCAAGTTGAAACTGGATATTCCGCTGGCCAAAGGCGAGTTGCCGAAAATCCTGGTGGACTTCAAGACCGCCAAGGCTCGGCTGAAGCTGAGCGAACCCGAACTTGAACTGAGCCAGCTCAAGGGTGATTTCCGCTTTGACAGCAGCAAGGGTTTGAGCGGGCAGGGCATTACAGCGCAAGCTTTCGATCGGCCGATTACCGCGCAGATTTTTGCCGATGGCAAAGCGGGCAGCCTCAACACCCGCGTCGTTACCAAGGGTCAGGTGACGGTGAAGAAACTCACCGAGTGGCTGAAAGTCAGCCAGCCGTTGCCGGTTTCCGGCGACATTCCTTATCAGTTGCAACTGACGCTCAACGGCGCGGACAGCCAGCTCATGGTCAACTCCAGCCTTAAGGGCGTCGCGGTGGATCTGCCTGCACCTTTCGGCATGCCGGCCAGTGAAGGCCGCGACACCGTGTTTCGGATGACCCTGCAAGGGCCTGAGCGGCGTTATTGGGTCAACTACGGCGACCTCGCCAACTTCACCTTCGCAGCGCCCAGCGGCGGCATTGCCGATGGGCGCGGCGAGCTGTTTCTGGGCGCCGACAATGCAGTGTTGCCGGATGTTAAAGGCTTGCGTGTGCGCGGTGTGCTGTCGGAGCTGGATATCGAGCCCTGGAAAGCCTTGGTCGATCGCTATGCCGGCCAGGCCCCCGGCGACAGCGCCAGGCAACTGTTAAGCAGTGCCGACGTCCAGGTGAGCAAGCTCATCGGGTTTGGCAGCACACTCGATAAGGTCTCGCTGCAGTTGAATCGCAAACAGGCCTCTTGGGCTTTGCAGATCGATAGCCAACAGGCCAAAGGCAGTGTCGGCATCCCCGACGCCAAGGCCGCTGCGGTGGCAATCGATCTGCAATATGTGCGTTTGCCGGCCATAGATCCCACCGTTCAGGCCGACGAAAATTCGCCGGACCCGCTGGCGTCAGTCGATCCCGGGAACATCCCGGCGCTGGATATCTCCATCGTCCAGTTGTTCCAGGGTAATGATCTGATTGGCGGCTGGTCGCTCAAGGTACGCCCTACCGCCAAAGGTATTGCACTCAACAGTCTGGATCTGGGCCTCAAGGGCATGGTGTTGCAGGGCACAGGCGGCTGGGAAGGCCCGCCAGGGGCCAGCAGCAGTTGGTACAAGGGGCGTCTGGGCGGCAAGAATCTTGCGGATGTGCTGAAGGGCTGGGGCTTTGCCCCTACCGTGACCAGTGAAGATTTTCATATGGATGTGGACGGTCGTTGGCCCGGCTCTCCGGCCTGGGTCGGACTCAAGCGCTTCTCCGGAAGCCTCGATGCAACGTTGCGAAAAGGTCAGTTCGTTGAAGTAGAGGGCGGTGCACAGGCCTTGCGGGTGTTCGGCTTGCTTAACTTCAACTCGATTGGTCGACGTCTGCGTCTGGATTTCTCTGACCTGTTCGGGAAAGGCTTGAGTTACGACCGGGTAAAAGGCCTGCTGGTGGCCAGTAACGGGGTGTACGTTACCCGTGAACCGATCATCCTGACCGGACCGTCGAGCAATCTGGAACTCAATGGCACGCTGGACCTGGTTGCCGATCAGGTCGATGCCAAGCTGTTGGTGACGTTGCCGGTGACCAACAACCTGCCGATCGCCGCGTTGATCGTCGGTGCGCCGGCGATTGGCGGGGCATTGTTCCTGATCGACAAGCTTATCGGTGATAGCGTGTCCCGTTTCGCCAGTGTGAAATACGACGTCAAAGGCCCGTGGAAAGAACCGAAAATCACCTTCGATAAACCCTTTTGAAAAACCACGCCTGGGGCTATGGGAGTAGCATGACTCCATGCGTTTTTGTAGCAGTTGCCGCCAGGCTACGTCCGGCTGCGAAGCGGCCGTAAAGTCTGACACTGCGATTCTTCTGGTTAACCGCGTACGCCGCAGACGCAGGCTTCGCCAGCTGCTACACAGGGTTTTGCAGATTCTGCACCGGGCGTGCAGAACCAACCGAAAAAGGATACGCCATGTCTCTTGCGGTGATTCAAATGGTCAGCCAGAGCGATGTTCTGGCCAATCTGGTCCAGGCCCGGCGCTTGCTGGAGCAAGCAGCGGCTGGCGGTGCCCGGCTGGCGGTGCTGCCGGAAAACTTCGCTGCCATGGGCCGCCGTGATATTGCCGACATTGGTCGTGCCGAAGCCTTGGGCAGCGGTCCGATCCTGCCCTGGTTGAAACAGACCGCTCGCGACCTCAAGTTATGGATAGTGGCCGGCACATTGCCGTTGCCGCCCCAGGATCAACCCGACGGCAAGGTCAATGCCTGCTCCTTGTTGATCGACGAACACGGTGAGGCGGTGGCGCGTTACGACAAGCTGCATTTGTTCGATGTGGATGTGGCCGACAATCGCGGTCGTTATCGTGAGTCGGATGACTATGCTCATGGAGACACGGTAGTGGTTGCGGACACGCCAGTCGGCCGAGTGGGCCTGACGGTGTGCTACGACTTGCGTTTCCCGGAGTTGTACAGTGAGTTACGCGCAGCCGGTGCCGAGTTGATCACCGCGCCCTCCGCATTTACCGCAGTGACCGGTGCGGCTCATTGGGAGGTGCTGATCCGCGCACGGGCAATCGAGACCCAGTGTTATGTGCTGGCAGCTGCCCAGGGTGGGATTCACCCGGGACCGCGAGAAACCTTTGGCCATGCAGCGATTATCGACCCTTGGGGGCGTGTGCTGGCCGAGCAGGATCAGGGCGAGGCTGTGCTGCTGGCCGAACGCGATAGCAGCGAACAGGCGTCCATCAGGGCGCGGATGCCGGTGGCCAGCCATCGGCGCTTTTTCTCGCAGGGCGCACAGCGACCTGCCTCAGAACGATGAATTTAAGGCGCAAAGCATATGAGCGAGTTGTTGTCCTCAGTCAGTGAACACCTTTTAGCGCCGGGTGGCGTGACCATTGAAAGCCTGCAAGCAGTGCTCGGCGATCTGGCCGGGCCGGGCATCGATGCCGCCGACCTGTATTTCCAGGGACAGATTTCCGAGTCCTGGGCGCTGGAAGACGGCATCGTCAAGGAAGGTAGCTTCAACCTTGACCAAGGCGTCGGTGTGCGTGCGCAGTCGGGCGAGAAGACCGGTTTTGCTTACAGCAATGCCATTACTCTCGAAGCCCTGGGCCTGGCCGCCCGTGCTGCCCGTTCGATTTCCCGTGCCGGGCAGAATGGCACCGTGCAGGCGTTCAGTACCCAGGATGTCGCCCGACTGTATGCGCCGGATAACCCTCTGGAAGTCATCAGCCGTGCCGAGAAGGTCGAGCTGCTCAAGCGCGTCGATGCCGCGACCCGGGCGCTGGACCCGCGCATCCAACAAGTCACCGTGAGCATGGCCGGGGTCTGGGAGCGGATTCTGGTCGCATCCACCGACGGCGGTCTGGCGGCAGACGTGCGTCCCTTGGTGCGATTCAATGTCAGCGTCATCGTCGAACAGAATGGTCGCCGCGAACGCGGTGGTCACGGCGGTGGCGGTCGTACCGATTACCGTTACTTCCTTGGCGAGGACCGCGCCATGGGTTATGCCCGTGAAGCGTTGCGCCAGGCGCTGGTCAATCTCGAGGCGATTGCGGCACCGGCCGGTACGTTGCCGGTGGTCCTCGGTTCCGGTTGGTCGGGTGTGCTGTTGCATGAAGCGGTAGGTCATGGCCTGGAAGGTGACTTCAACCGTAAAGGCAGTTCGGCTTACAGCGGCCGCATGGGCGAAATGGTTGCTTCCAGGCTCTGCACCATCGTCGACGATGGCACTTTGGCCGGTCGCCGCGGTTCCTTGAGCGTCGACGACGAAGGCACTCCGACCGAGTGCACTACTCTGATCGAAAACGGTGTGCTCAAAGGTTATATGCAGGACAAGCTCAATGCCCGCCTGATGGGCATGGCCCGCACTGGCAACGGTCGTCGTGAGTCATATGCGCACTTGCCAATGCCGCGGATGACCAACACTTACATGCTCGCTGGTGAAAGCGATCCGGCCGAAATCATCGCCTCGGTGAAGAGGGGTATCTACTGCGCCAATCTCGGCGGCGGTCAGGTGGACATCACCAGCGGCAAATTCGTGTTCTCCACCAGCGAGGCCTATCTGATCGAAGACGGCAAGATCACCGCGCCGGTCAAAGGTGCGACGTTGATCGGTAACGGGCCGGAAGCCATGAGCAAAGTGTCGATGGTCGGTAACGACCTGGCGCTGGACAGCGGGGTAGGGACGTGCGGTAAGGATGGGCAGTCGGTGCCGGTGGGTGTCGGCCAGCCAACCTTGAAGATCGACGCGATCACCGTGGGTGGCACGGGCGCTTGAGCTTGAGAGGGAGCCTTGGGTGGGTGAACCGCAAAGCGGTACAACCCACCCGGGGTCGAAGACTAACGCAGACCGCGTTGTGTCTCGTCCAGCTCACGGATGTACTTGAAGATTTTTCGGCTGGCAGCAGGTGGCTTGCTTTGCGCAAGCTCATGCTGGGCCTGACGGATCAGGGAGCGCAGTTGCTGGCGATCCGCGTCCGGGTAGTCGATGACGAACTTCTCCAGGACACCGTCATCGCCCGCGATCAAGCGATCGCGCCAGCGTTCCAGACCGTGGAAACGTTCGTTGTACTGCCGAGTGGAGGCGTCGAGTTGATCAAGCAACACCAGAATGGCGTCAGTGTCCTGATCGCGCATCAGTTTGCCGATGAACAGAATGTGCCGTTTACGCGCGATATTCGCGGTGTGCTTGGGCGCTTCAGCCAAAGCCCGGCGCAAGGCGTCGGTCAATGGCAGTTTTGCCAGCAAGTCAGGCTTGAGTGTTGTAAGGCGCTCGCCAAGATCAACCAGAGCATGCAGCTCGCGTTTGACCTGGGATTTGCTTTTTTCTCCCCCGTCGAGGGAGTCGTCGTAAGAATCAACCATGGTGGCAGTCCGCAAAGAAACGCCGCCATGATAACCAGTCGGGGGCCGCTTGTCCGGCCCGGTCGCTCGAAGGCCCCAGCCGAACGCAGAATTTGAGTGGAGAAAACCATGAGTGCAGTTGAAAGCGTCGGTCCACAAGCCTTGCCGGCACTGCAAGAACAAGTCGAGCAGATCATCGCCGAGGCCAAGCGCCAGGGCGCCAGCGCCTGTGAAGTCGCGGTTTCTCTGGAGCAGGGTCTGTCGACCACGGTCCGCCAGCGGGAAGTCGAAACCGTTGAGTTCAACCGTGACCAGGGCTTTGGCATCACCTTGTATGTTGGCCAGCGCAAAGGTTCGGCCAGCACCTCGGCCAGCGGTCCGGAGGCGATTCGCGAAA
Organism: Pseudomonas sp. GW821-FHT07G10; assembly: GCF_059418545.1. Classification (NCBI taxonomy): domain Bacteria; kingdom Pseudomonadati; phylum Pseudomonadota; class Gammaproteobacteria; order Pseudomonadales; family Pseudomonadaceae; genus Pseudomonas; species Pseudomonas sp. GW821-FHT07G10. The sequence goes on from NZ_JBWKQB010000004.1 coordinate 17,936, forward strand.
CCGTCGCCGCCGCCCTGGCCATCGCCAAACACACCTCGGAAGATGAAAGCTCAGGTTTGGCCGATGCAGCCTTGATGGCCAAGGATCTGCCGGACTTCGACCTGTTCCACGCCTGGGACATCACTCCGGAGCAAGCCATTGAGCAGGCACTGGCCTGTGAAGCGGCGGCGTTTGCCACCGACAGCCGAATCAAGAACGCCGATGGCACATCCCTGAGCACCCATCAGGGTTGCCGTGTGTATGGCAACAGTCACGGATTTATCGGCGGTTACGCGTCGACCCGTCACAGCCTGAGCTGCGTGATGATTGCCGAAGCCGATGGCCAGATGCAGCGCGATTACTGGTATGACGTGAATCGCCAGGGCGAACTGCTCGCTGATCCGGTCAGCATCGGCCAGCGTGCTGCGCAACGGGCGGCCAGTCGTCTGGGCGCGCGTCCGGTTCCAACCTGCGAAGTGCCGGTGCTGTTTTCCGCGGAACTGGCTGGCGGTTTGTTCGGCAGTTTTCTCGGGGCGATCTCCGGCGGCAATCTGTACCGAAAATCGTCGTTCCTCGAAGGTACGTTGGGCCAACGGCTGTTCCCTGAATGGCTGACCCTGGATGAACGGCCACACCTGATGCGTGGCCTGGGCAGTTCGGCCTTCGATGGCGACGGTCTGGCAACTTACGCCAAACCTTTCGTCGAGAACGGTCATTTGGTTTCTTACGTGCTGGGCACGTACTCCGGTCGCAAACTGGGCATGCCGAGCACCGCCAACGCTGGTGGCGTGCATAACCTGTTCGTTAGCCATGGCGATGAAGACCAGGCTGCGTTGCTGCGGCGCATGGGGCGCGGGCTGCTGGTCACCGAATTGATGGGTCAGGGCTTGAACATGGTGACTGGCGACTATTCCCGTGGTGCCTCGGGTTTCTGGGTGGAAAACGGCGAGATTCAGTTCGCCGTGCAAGAAGTGACCATCGCCGGCAACATGCGTGACATGTTCCAGCAGATCATCGCCGTTGGTAATGACCTGGAATTGCGCAGCAATATTCGTACGGGGTCAGTGCTGATCGAGCGGATGACAGTGGCCGGTAGCTAAACGACCGCAGCTTCAAGCGAAGGCGCGTCACCCAATGGGAGGCGCGCCTTTTTTTGTAGGAGCATCCGGTGATTGCTCCGCGGATCTGGCAATTTGTATTTGCCATCATTGCTCACAACATCCCGGAAGGCATGGCGGTCGGCGTGTCTGCCGGCGGTGGGATGCCCGACGCCGACAGTCTGGCCATGGGCATCGCTTTACAGGATGTGCCGGAAGGTTTGGTGATCGCTTTGGTATTAGCCGGGGCAGGGATGTCGCGGGTCAAGGCGTTCCTGGTCGGCGCGGCTTCAGGTTTGGTTAAGCCGGTCTTCGCGTTGTTGTGTGCCTGGCTGGTGAGTCTGGCCGAGTTGCTCTTGCCACTGGGGTTGGCGTTGGCTGCAGGCGCGATGCTGCTGGTGGTGACTCACGAGGTGATCCCGGAGTCACGGTGCAATGGCCACGACAAGCTGGCCAGCCTGGGGCTGTGTATCGGGTTCTGTCTGATGATGGTCATGGATACCGCGCTTGCGTAGGCGCCGCCGAAGGCTCGGGCCGCCGAGCTTTTATTCGCCTTCGTCGAAGAAGTTATTGATCAGCGCAACCAGCGCATTCAGCGCTTCCTGTTCTTGTTCGCCTTCAGTGCACAGATGGATTTTGGTGCCTTTACCGGCAGCGAGCATCATCATGGCCATGATGCTTTTGCCATCGACCATGGATTCAGGGGTACGTCCGGCTTTTATCTGGCAGGGATATTGACCTGCTACGCCGACAAACTTGGCAGATGCTCGGGCATGTAAACCCAGCTTGTTGATGATTTCAATTTCCAGAGCGGGCATCGCGGTGTGAATCCTTTAGCTTAGGTCGCGGTGGCGAACCTGGACGTTCTTCAGGGACTTTTGTAGAGCCTGGCCCAGACGTTCGGTCAGGTAGACGGAGCGGTGATGCCCGCCGGTGCAGCCAATGGCAATGGTGACGTAGGCGCGGTTGCTGGCGGCAAAGCGGGGCAGCCATTTCAGCAGATACGCAGAGATATCCTGGAACATTTCTTCGACATCCGGCTGAGCAGCCAGATACTCGGCAACCGGCTGGTCCAGCCCGGACTGATCGCGCAACTCCGGTTTCCAGTATGGATTGGGTAGGCAGCGCACATCGAATACCAGGTCAGCATCGACCGGCATTCCGCGTTTGAAGCCGAAAGATTCGACCAGGAACGCCGTGCCCGGCTCCGGCTGGTTCAGCAGGCGAAGTTTGATGGTATCGCGCAGTTGATACAGGTTCAGATGGGTGGTGTTGAGCTTCAGATCAGCGAGGTCGGCAATCGGCCCAAGCAGGTTGGTTTCATCATCAATGGCTTCGGCGAGCGATCGATTGGCGGTGCTCAGGGGGTGGCGTCGACGGGTTTCCGAGAATCGCTTGAGCAGGGTTTCCTCGTCGGCGTCCAGATACAGCACGTCGCATTGGATGTGCCGGCTGCGCACTTCTTCCAAAAGCTCCGGGAAGCGCGACAGATGGCTGGGCAAGTTACGGGCGTCGATGGAAACCGCAACCAGCGGTTGCGCCAGTTCAGTGTGAATCAACGCACGTTCGGCCAATTCCGGAAGCAGGCCGGCCGGCAGGTTGTCGATGCAGTAGTAACCGTTGTCCTCCAATACATCGAGGGCGGTGCTTTTACCGGAGCCGGATCGGCCGCTGACAATGATCAAGCGCATGATTAATGACCGTTCTGCTCGTCCAGGACAACCTGGTACAGGGCTTCATTAGTTGCGGCGCTGCGAAGTTTTTCGCGCACTTCCTTGCGATCAAGCATGCTGGCAATTTGCCGAAGCAGTTCCAGATGCGCATCGGTAGCGGCTTGCGGGACCAGCAGGACAAACAGCAGGTCGACCGGAGCACCATCGATGGCGTCGAAATCTATGGGGGCGTCCAGGTGCATCAAGGCACTGATGGGCGATTCGCAGCCTTTGAGGCGGCAGTGGGGAATGGCGATGCCGTTGCCAAAACCGGTTGAACCAAGTTTTTCACGGGCTATCAGACTCTCGAAGACATCTTGCATCTCCAGACCCGGCACTTCGCGGCTGATCAGGTTGGCAATTTGCTCGAGGGCGCGCTTTTTACTGCCGCCCGGCACGTTCACCAAAGAACGGCCGGGGGTCAGGATGTTTTCAAGTCGAATCATGGGTTGGGAGTGTTAACGACCTGTTGCGCCCTGGAGGAGGCTCTGGGTCTTTTCCTTGTGCTTTTTGAGTTGGCGATCCAGCTTGTCGGTGAGTGCGTCGATTGCCGCGTACATGTCGTCATGCTCGGCGTTGGCGACCACTTCATTGCCGGGGATATGCAAGGTAGCTTCAATTTTCTGCTTCAGCTTTTCGACGGTCATCGTGACTTGCACATTGGTGATCTTGTCGAAATGCCTTTCCAATCGTTCGAGTTTTTCGCCGATGTAGATGCGCAGGGGTTCGGTCACTTCCAGTTGGTGTCCACTGATGTTGACTTGCATACAGCTTCTCCTTCGTTGCCAGTGCATAAAGCGGCAGGCAGAAATGCCTGCCACTGGAACGCTGTGGCGTGGCCCGTTACATCAAACGCTTACGTTCGCTCGAAGGCGCGATCCCAAGGGATTCGCGGTATTTGGCGACGGTGCGACGGGCTACCTGAATGCCTTGTGCCTCCAGTAAACCAGCGATCTTGCTGTCACTCAACGGCTTTTTCTGATTTTCCGCTGCAACCAGTTTTTTGATGATCGCGCGGATCGCTGTAGACGAGCATTCACCGCCTTCAGAGGTGCTTACGTGGCTGGAGAAAAAATATTTCAGTTCGTAGATGCCGCGCGGGGTATGCATGAATTTCTGGGTGGTGACCCGGGAAATTGTCGATTCGTGCATGCCGACCGCTTCGGCGATGTCATGCAGCACCAGTGGTTTCATCGCCTCGTCGCCGTACTCGAGAAAGCCCCGTTGATGCTCGACGATCTGGGTGGCGACTTTCATCAGGGTTTCGTTGCGGCTTTGCAGGCTTTTGATGAACCAGCGCGCTTCCTGCAACTGGTTGCGCATGAAGGTGTTGTCGGCGCTGGTGTCGGCCCGGCGCACGAAACCGGCGTACTGCGGGTTGACCCGCAGGCGCGGCACGGATTCCTGATTCAACTCCACCAGCCAGCGTTCGTTGTCCTTGCGTACGATGACGTCGGGGACGACGTACTCGGCTTCGCTGGATTCGATTTGAGAACCTGGGCGCGGGTTGAGGCTTTGCACCAGCTCGATGATCTGCCGCAGTTCGTCCTCTTTGAGCTTCATACGGCGCATCAGCTGGCTGTAGTCACGGCTGCCAAGCAGGTCGATGAAGTCGGTGACCAGGCGTTTAGCCTCGGTCAGCCAAGGTGTTTTGGCTGGCATTTGACGCAGCTGCAGCAACAGGCATTCGCTGAGGTTGCGCGCACCGATACCGGCGGGTTCGAATTGCTGGATGCGGTGCAGGACGGCTTCAATCTCGTCCAGTTCGACGTCCAGTTCCGGGTCGAAGGCTTCGAGGATTTCCTCAAGAGTTTCGTCCAGGTAGCCCTGATTGTTGATGCAATCGATCAGGGTAACGGCGATCAGGCGATCAGTATCGGACATCGGTGCCAGGTTCAGTTGCCAGAGCAAATGACTCTGCAGGCTCTCACCGGCCGATGTGCGGGTGGTGAAGTCCCACTCGTCGTCATCGTTGCTCGGCAGGCTGCTGGCACTGGTCTGGTAAACATCTTCCCAGGCGGTGTCGACAGGTAATTCGTTGGGGATGCGCTCGTTCCAGTCGCCTTCCTCGAGGTTATCCACCGTCGGGGCGGTTTCCTGGTAAGAGGGTTCCTGAACATCGGTATTGGCTTTCTGCTCGACGTTGTCGGCCAGAGGGTCGGTGTTATCGAAGTCGTCGCCTTCTTCCTGGCGTTCGAGCATCGGATTGGACTCCAGTGCCTCCTGAATTTCCTGTTGCAGGTCCAGGGTCGACAATTGGAGCAGGCGGATGGCCTGTTGCAGCTGCGGTGTCATCGTCAGCTGCTGGCCCATTCTCAAGACTAGCGATGGTTTCATGGCAGGGGCTTAACACCTTATTTGCCGGCGCACATGCGCCATCCACTACAGGGCGCCGAAGCGCCAAACATAAGCAAATTATATGCCTGAAACTGAAGTGTTTGCCTAGAGCGCGGTAACAATAAAAATTTACAGGATCTTATTGCTACTGGCGCTCTGACTATTGGCTGAACACCTGAGGGCGCGTGTTTGCCTAAAGCGCGGTAACAATAAAATTTATAGGGTTTTATTGATAGCGGCGCTCTGACGACTTGCCCAACACCTCAGCGCTTACAGGCGGAACTCATGGCCCAGATACACTTCCTTGACCAGCTCGTTGGCCAGGATGGTGGCGGAGTCGCCTTCGGCGATCAGTTGACCGTCGTTAACGATGTAGGCGGTCTCGCAGATATCCAGGGTTTCACGGACGTTGTGGTCTGTGATCAGCACGCCGATGCCCTTTGCCTTCAGGTGATGAATGATCTGCTTGATGTCTCCCACCGAGATCGGATCCACACCGGCAAACGGTTCATCGAGCAGGATGAACTTCGGTGCGGTGGCCAGGGCTCGGGCGATTTCCACGCGACGACGTTCGCCACCGGAGAGGCTCATGCCGAGGTTATCGCGGATATGGTTGATGTGGAATTCCTGCAGCAGGCTTTCCAGCTCCTGGCGACGCCCGGCCTTGTCGAGTTCCTTGCGGGTCTCAAGAATGGCCATGATGTTATCGGCAACCGACAGCTTGCGGAAGATCGATGCTTCTTGCGGCAGATAGCCGATGCCAGCCCGTGCGCGGCCGTGCATCGGCTGGTGGCTGACGTCCAGGTCGTCGATCAGTACGCGACCCTGATCGGCCTGGACCAGCCCGACGATCATGTAGAAACAGGTGGTCTTGCCGGCACCGTTAGGACCGAGCAAGCCGACGATCTGGCCGCTGTCGATGGACAGACTGACGTCACGCACGACCTGGCGGCTCTTGTAGCTCTTGGCCAGATGCTGAGCTTTCAGAGTTGCCATTACTGGGCCTTCTGCTCGTCAGTTTTCTTTTTCGGCTGGATCACCATGTCGACCCGCGGACGTTGCTGGGTGACCTTGTTGCCGGTGGCGCGACCGGCGTTAGCGACCTGTTTGACGGTGTCGTAGACGATTTTCTCACCTTCGGTGGTGTTGCCGTCGTTGATCACTTTGGCCTTGTCGATCAGCACGATACGGTTTTGCGCGGCGTGATACTGAATGGTCACGCCATAAGCCTGGACAGGCTTTGGATCAGTCGCCTTTTGCAGCTGTTCGAAGTAAGCCAGGTTGCCCACCGAGGTCACTACGTCGATTTCACCTGCCGGGGTGCGAGTGATGGTCACGGTATTGCCGGTGATCTTCATCGAGCCCTGGGTGATGATGACGTCGCCTTTGTAAGTGGCAATGCCCTGCTTGTCATCCAATTGGGCGTCGTCGGCCTGAATGCGGATGGGTTGCTGGCTATCAGTCGGCAGAGCCCAGGCGCTCACGCTTCCCAGTGCTGCGCTCAGGCTGAGCAAAATAGGGAGGGTTTTAACGAGCCTCATACTGTCCTCTTACGTTCGATAGCAGGTGCATCCTGCCTTCTTCCAAATACGCTTTCATTCCCTTGCCAGTAGTCGCGCCACCAGCGCCGTCGATTCTAACGGCTTGCTCGGTCTGCGCATATTGCTTCTGAGGGAATACGGTCATACGGCTACTGGTAATAATGGTCGTACGATCTTTCTCGTCGGTACGTGCAATACGTACCGAATCAATCAGTTCTACTTCAGTGCCGTCCGGATTGACTTCGCCGCGTTCGCTCTGGACGTGCCAGGGGAAAGTAGTGCCGCGATAGATGTGCAAGTCGGGCTTGGTCAGCATCGTCACTTCGGTTGCTTTCAGGTGTTCGACCTTGTCGGAAGTCATTTCGTACTGCAACTTGCCATCGGGCAGAAACTGCACACTGTGGGCGTTGATGGCGTAGTAGTCGATAGCGTTTTCGTCGACGACTGCCGCCGGCCGCTCGAGAAAGCGTTCCGGGCTGATGTTCCAGTAGCCAACGGCCGCGAACAGGGCGGTGATGGCTCCGAAAATCAGAATGTTGCGAGTTTTTTTGCTCAGCATAGGTGGCTCTACAGGTAGGCGGCGTTGGCCGCTTCAAGGCTGCCTTGGGCGCGCAGGATCAACTCGCAAAATTCGCGCGCAGCCCCTTCGCCGCCACGGGCCTGGGTGATGCCGTGCGCATGTTCACGAACGAAGCTGGCGGCGTTGGCGACCGCCATACCCAAACCGACACGACGAATCACGGGAAGGTCGGGCAGGTCGTCACCCAGGTAGGCGACTTGTTCATAGCTTAGGTTGAGTTGAGCAAGAAGCTCGTCCAGTACCACCAGTTTGTCTTCGCGGCCCTGATAAAGATGAGGGATACCGAGATTTTTCGCGCGGCGCTCGACCACCGGGGTCTTGCGGCCGCTGATAATGGCGGTCTGTACGCCCGCGGCCATCAGCATCTTGATGCCTTGGCCGTCGAGAGTGTTGAAAGTCTTGAATTCGCTGCCGTCTTCAAGAAAGTACAGGCGGCCATCAGTCAGTACGCCGTCGACGTCGAAAACCGCAAGTTTGATGTTTTTGCCGCGTAGCAGTAGGTCTGTGCTCATTACATTACTCCGGCGCGCAGCAAATCGTGCATATTCAAGGCGCCAACCGGGCGATCATCGCTATCGACCACCACCAGTGCGCTGATTTTATTGTCTTCCATGATTTTCAGGGCCTGGGCCGCGAGCATTTCGGCGCGCGCGGTTTTGCCATGAATGGTCATCACTTCATCGATGGTGGTGCTGTGGATGTCAATGGTGCGATCCAGTGTTCGACGCAAATCGCCGTCAGTGAAGATCCCGGCCAGACGCCCGTCGGCCTCGAGAATCATGGTCATGCCAAGGCCTTTGCGGGTCATTTCCACTAAGGCGTCTTTGAGCAAGGTGCCGCGCGGCACTTGAGGCAGTTCCGTGCCCGAGTGCATGACATTTTCCACTTTCAGTAGCAGGCGACGACCCAAGGCACCGCCCGGATGGGAGAAGGCGAAGTCTTCAGCGGTAAAACCCCGTGCTTCAAGCAAGGCGACCGCCAGTGCGTCCCCCATTACCAGGGCTGCGGTGGTGGAGGACGTCGGCGCCAGGTTCAGCGGGCAGGCTTCGTGCTCGACGTGAACGTTGAGATTGACCTCTGCGGCCTTGGCCAGTGCCGACTCGGGATTGCCGGTCATGCTGATCAACTGAATGCCCATGCGCTTGATCAGCGGCAACAGGGTGACGATTTCATTGGTAGAGCCGGAATTGGACAGGGCGAGGATGATGTCGTCGCGGGTGATCATGCCCATGTCACCGTGGCTGGCTTCCGCCGGGTGTACGAAAAATGCCGTGGTGCCGGTGCTGGCCAGGGTTGCGGCAATTTTATTGCCGATGTGCCCTGACTTGCCCATGCCGACCACAACCACGCGGCCTTTGCTGGCCAGAATCATCTCGCAAGCGCGTACGAAATCTGCGTCGATATGAGCCAGCAAGCTTTCTACGGCTTCAGTTTCGAGGCGAATGGTACGTTGTGCTGATTGAATCAGGTCGCTGGATTGGCTCATGTCAGAAATCGTTTACCCAGATGAAAAGGCGGCGATTATAACGGTAATGATCAGTTCCCTCACATAAGTTCGTCGGGCTTTGCGTGATTTGCCTGTCTTGATCCTGAACAGGCACGGCTTCGGCCTTGGGCGCTCTGCATCAGCAGTGATATAGTTCGCCGCCAGTTCGGCCTGCCTAGGGAGCCAGGCGTCCTAGTGAGAGGCTGCATCGCAAGGAGTTTAGATGAGTGCCGATAACGCCTACGCGGTCGAGCTGAAGGGACTGTCCTTCAAGCACGGTGCGCGCAGCATCTTCAATAACATTGATATTCGCATTCCGCGAGGCAAGGTCACCGGCATCATGGGACCTTCCGGCTGCGGTAAAACCACGCTGTTACGCCTGATAGGCGCGCAGTTGCGGCCCGGCGCCGGTGAAGTCTGGGTCAACGGTCAGAACCTGCCGAAGCTCTCGCGCAGCGACCTGTTCGACGCGCGCAAGCAAATGGGCGTGTTGTTTCAAAGCGGCGCATTGTTCACGGATCTGGACGTTTTCGAGAACGTTGCCTTTCCGTTGCGCGTTCATACCCAATTACCGGATGAGATGATCCGCGACATCGTTCTGCTCAAATTGCAGGCGGTGGGGCTGCGGGGTGCCATCGATTTGATGCCTGACGAGCTGTCGGGCGGCATGAAACGTCGCGTCGCGTTGGCGCGAGCCATTGCCCTCGATCCGCTGATTCTCATGTATGACGAACCCTTTGTCGGGCAGGACCCTATCGCCATGGGCGTACTGGTGCGCCTGATCCGTCTGCTTAATGACGCTCTGGGGATCACCAGTATCGTGGTTTCCCACGATTTGGCCGAAACCGCGAGCATTGCCGATTACCTGTATGTGGTCGGCGATGGACAAGTGTTGGGGCAAGGGACTCCTGAGGAATTGATGAACACCGACAACCCGCGCATTCGCCAATTCATGAAAGGCGATCCAGACGGCCCGGTTCCGTTCCACTTCCCGGCGCAGGATTACCGCGCAGATCTTCTGGGGAAGCGCTGATGCACAAGACTTCATTAATCGAGAGGATTCGCCTCTTTGGTCGATCCGGCATCGACATTGTCGAGTCGCTGGGACGTTCGACGCTGTTTCTGTTTCACACACTGCTGGGTCGCGGGAGCATCGGCGGCGGGTTTGGCCTGCTGGTAAAACAATTGCATTCGGTGGGTGTGATGTCCCTGGTGATCATTGTGGTCTCCGGGATATTCATCGGCATGGTACTGGCACTGCAAGGCTTCAATATCCTGTCCAGCTACGGTTCGGAGCAGGCGGTCGGGCAGATGGTTGCGCTGACGTTGCTGCGTGAATTGGGGCCGGTGGTCACCGCCTTGCTGTTTGCCGGGCGTGCCGGTTCGGCCCTGACCGCCGAAATCGGCAACATGAAATCCACCGAGCAGCTCTCCAGTCTGGAAATGATTGGCGTGGACCCGCTCAAGTACATCATTGCCCCGCGCCTCTGGGCCGGCTTCATTTCGCTACCGCTGCTGGCGATAATTTTCAGCGTGGTAGGGATCTGGGGTGGCTCCTGGGTAGCTGTCGACTGGCTTGGAGTGTATGAAGGCTCCTACTGGTCGAATATGCAAAATAGCGTGAGTTTCAACGGCGATGTGCTCAATGGTGTTATTAAAAGCATCGTTTTCGCTTTTGTAGTGACCTGGATCGCCGTTTTTCAAGGCTATGACTGTGAGCCCACATCCGAGGGGATCAGTCGTGCCACCACCAAGACGGTGGTGTATGCCTCATTGGCCATTCTCGGCCTCGACTTTATTCTGACCGCCTTGATGTTTGGAGATTTCTGATGCAAAACCGCACCCTGGAAATCGGTGTCGGCCTTTTCTTGCTGGCTGGCATCCTGGCTTTGCTGCTGCTGGCTTTGCGGGTCAGTGGCCTGTCCCCGAGCGCGAGCAGTGACAGTTATAAACTTTATGCGTATTTCGACAATATCGCCGGTTTGACTGTCAGATCCAAAGTGACCATGGCCGGTGTAACCATCGGCAAGGTCACGGCTATCGATCTGGATCGCGACAGTTTCACCGGTCGGGTCACGTTGCAGCTGGAAAAGCGTGTAGATAACCTGCCGACTGACTCCACTGCATCTATCCTGACCTCTGGCCTGTTGGGCGAGAAATACATCGGCCTCAGCGTGGGCGGGGAGCAGACTCTGCTCAAGGATGGTGGAACCATCCATGACACCCAGTCGTCGCTGGTGCTTGAAGACCTGATCGGTAAATTCCTGCTCAATACCGTTAGCAAAGACCCCAAATGAGGAGTTTTTTCATGATCTCTATCTTGCGAAGTGGCCTGTTGGTATTACTCGCGGCATTGCCGCTGGTGGCTAACGCCGTGGCTGCGCCTTCCGCGCACGATCTGGTACAGGACACCACCAATCGATTGCTCGCCGATCTGGCGGCCAATAAAGAGAAGTACAAACGGGATCCGAGCGGCTTTTACGACTCCTTGAACAGCATCGTCGGGCCTGTAGTGGATGCCGAGGGCATCTCCAAGAGCATCATGACGGTCAAGTACTCGGGCAAAGCCACGCCTGAGCAAATGAAAACCTTTGAAAATAACTTCAAGAGGGGCCTGTTCCAGTTCTATGGCAACGCCTTGCTCGAGTACAACAATCAAGGCATCACCGTCGATCCAGCCAAGGATGAGTCGGGAGATCGTACAAACGTTGGCATGACGGTCAAGGGCAGCAATGGCGCGATCTACCCTGTGTCTTACACACTGGAAAAGATCAATGGCGAGTGGAAGCTGCGTAACGTGATCATCAACGGCATCAACATCGGCAAGCTGTTCCGTGATCAGTTCAGCGATGCAATGCAGCGCAATGGCAATAACCTGGACGCGACCATCAATGGTTGGGCCGGTGAAGTCGCCAAAGCCAAGGAAAAGACCGAAGCTGAAACGACTCAGAAGAAGCCCGCCCAATGAGTGAGTCGGCTGTCAGCATGGGCGAGGCCGGTGAGCTAATGCTCAGTGGCGTACTTGATTACCGCACCGGGCCGGATCTGCGCAAGCAGGGCCAGGTGTTGATCAAGTCGAGCGAGGCGTCAGCCTTGGTGCTTGATTGCTCGGGTGTGCAAAAGTCCAGCAGCGTCGGTTTGTCGTTGTTGCTGTGTTTCATGCGTGACGCGCAAGCGGCGGGCAAGGCGCTGAGCGTCCGTGCCCTGCCTGACGACATGCGTGAAATCGCTCAGGTCAGCGAGTTGACCGAGCTGTTGGCGCACCCTTAACTATCATCAATAAAGAGGCCCCCCGTCAGAGTCCTGCTATGCGGGGTTCGCAGGCGCGGGGCTTTTTTGTATGATGTCCGACCCGTGCGCACAGGGCGCCGATTGAGGTTGAGCATGCAGGCCAACGAAGTGAAGAGCTTCCTTGAAGGAAAGCTGTCCGAGACTCTTTTATCAGTGCAGGTAGAAGTTGAGGGCGAAGGCTGCAACTTTCAGCTGAACGTGATTAGTGACGAGCTGGTGGCTTTGAGCCCGGTCAAGCGTCAACAGAGCATCTATGCCCATTTGAACCCATGGATCGCCGATGGCAGCATCCACGCGGTCACTATGAAATTTTTCAGCAGCGCGGCCTGGGCCGAGCGCACCTGAGCCCAAGGGCGTCGAGATTCTTATGGATAAATTGATTATTACCGGCGGCATTCGTCTTGATGGCGAAATTCGCATCTCCGGGGCAAAGAACTCTGCCCTGCCGATTCTGGCTGCAACCTTGCTCTGCGATGGTCCTGTAACCGTCGCCAATCTGCCGCACCTGCACGATATCACCACCATGATCGAGCTGTTCGGTCGCATGGGCATTGAGCCGGTGATCGACGAAAAGCTCAGCGTTGAAATCGATCCGCGTACCATCAAGACCTTGGTCGCACCGTACGAACTGGTGAAAACCATGCGTGCCTCGATTCTGGTGCTGGGGCCGATGGTTGCCCGTTTCGGTGAAGCCGAAGTCGCGCTGCCTGGCGGTTGCGCCATTGGTTCGCGTCCGGTCGACCTGCACATCCGTGGCCTCGAAGCCATGGGCGCAACCATCGAAGTCGAAGGCGGCTACATCAAGGCCAAGGCGCCTGAAGGCGGCCTGCGCGGTGCGCACTTCTTCTTCGATACCGTCAGTGTGACCGGTACCGAAAACATAATGATGGCTGCCGCGCTGGCCAATGGTCGCAGCGTGCTGCAAAACGCCGCCCGCGAGCCCGAAGTCATCGACCTGGCGAACTTCCTGAACGCCATGGGTGCCAAGATCTCCGGTGCCGGCACTGACACCATCACCATCGATGGCGTGGAGCGTCTGCACCCGACGATTTACAAAGTGATGCCTGACCGCATCGAAACCGGTACCTACCTGGTGGCTGCTGCTGTCACGGGCGGCCGCGTGAAGGTCAAGGACACCGATCCGACCATCCTTGAAGCCGTACTGGAAAAACTCAGGGAATCGGGTGCCGAAATTACCACCGGTGAAGACTGGATCGAACTGAACATGCACGGCAAGCGGCCAAAAGCCGTCAACGTGCGTACTGCTCCGTACCCGGCGTTCCCAACCGACATGCAGGCGCAGTTCATCTCGCTCAACGCCATTGCCGAAGGCACTGGTGCGGTGATCGAGACCATCTTCGAAAACCGCTTCATGCATGTGTATGAACTGCACCGCATGGGTGCCAAGATCCAGGTCGAAGGCAACACCGCGATCGTTACCGGCACCGAGAAGCTTAAAGGCGCGCCAGTCATGGCCACCGACCTGCGGGCTTCGGCCAGTCTGGTCATCTCGGCACTGATCGCCGAAGGCGACACGCTGATCGACCGCATCTACCACATCGACCGTGGTTACGAGTGCATCGAAGAGAAGCTGCAGATGCTCGGCGCCAAGATTCGCCGCGTACCGGGCTAGTTTCTTACGTCATGGGCACATGGAGGTGCCCGACAGTTGGTTTCGTTTCAAGTCGAGCCTGTAATGTTCAGGTTCGATGTTTGTCCGGCGCCGTTTGTGACCGGGCATAAGTATCCTGATAAGGACTTACGTTTCCCATGTTGACCATCGCACTGTCCAAGGGCCGCATTCTCGATGACACTCTGCCGCTTCTGGCTGAAGCGGGCATTGTACCGACCGAGAATCCGGACAAGAGCCGCAAGCTGATCATCCCCACGACCCAGGCCGATGTGCGCTTGCTGATCGTGCGCGCTACCGATGTGCCGACCTACGTCGAGCATGGTGCCGCCGATCTCGGTGTGGCCGGTAAAGATGTGTTGATGGAGTACGGCGGCCAAGGCCTGTACGAGCCATTGGACCTGCAGATTGCCCAATGCAGGCTGATGACCGCTGGTGCCATTGGCGCGGTTGAGCCCAAAGGCCGGCTACGGGTGGCGACCAAGTTCGTCAACGTTGCCAAGCGTTACTACGCCGAACAGGGCCGTCAGGTCGACATCATCAAGCTTTACGGCTCGATGGAACTGGCTCCGTTGATCGGTCTGGCGGACAAGATCATCGACGTCGTCGACACTGGCAACACGCTGCGGGCCAATGGCCTGGAGCCTCAGGAGTTGATCTCGATGATCAGTTCCCGTCTGGTGGTCAACAAGGCCTCCATGAAAATGCAGCACGCCCGTATCCAGGCGCTGATCGATACCCTGCGCAAAGCGGTAGAGTCGCGACACCGCGGCTGACCCACCCGCGCGACCCCGGTCGCGCCCATCTATCCGTGTCATAGCCAGAATTCTCAGGTGCCCACGCGGATGGCTTGGTAGTCTTGCGGCGCCTGAGATTTGCAAAACCCAGCTTTGCAAAACCAAGCTTTGCCCATTTGAGCATTCGCCAATTATTGAGGCCCTCGCCATGACCGCTCCCACTGCAATTCGCCGACTCAACGCTGCTGACCCGGATTTCGCGCATCATCTGGATCATCTGCTGAGCTGGGAAAGTGTGTCTGACGACTCGGTCAATCAGCGGGTGCTGGATATCATCAAAGCCGTGCGCGAACGCGGCGACGCGGCGCTGGTGGAATTCACCCAGCGCTTCGACGGCCTTGAAGTGACATCGATGGCCGATCTGATTCTGCCCCGTGAGCGTCTGGAGCTGGCCCTGACCCGGATCACCGTGCCCCAGCGTGAAGCGCTGGAAAAAGCTGCTACGCGAGTACGCAGCTACCACGAAAAACAGAAACAGGATTCCTGGAGCTACACCGAGGCCGACGGCACGGTGCTGGGCCAGAAGGTCACGCCGCTTGACCGCGCCGGTCTGTACGTCCCCGGAGGCAAGGCTTCCTATCCGTCTTCGGTGTTGATGAACGCGATCCCGGCCAAGGTCGCGGGCGTGACCGAAGTGGTCATGGTCGTACCGACCCCGCGCGGTGAAATCAATGAACTGGTGCTGGCCGCAGCCTGCATCGCCGGTGTTGACCGGGTATTTACCATCGGTGGCGCCCAGGCCGTTGCCGCCTTGGCTTATGGCACCGAAAGTGTGCCCAAGGTCGACAAAGTCGTCGGCCCGGGCAACATCTATGTGGCCACCGCCAAGCGCCACGTGTTTGGTCAGGTCGGTATCGACATGATTGCCGGCCCGTCCGAGATTCTGGTGGTCTGCGACGGTCAGACCGATCCGGACTGGATTGCCATGGACCTGTTTTCCCAGGCTGAGCACGACGAAGATGCCCAGGCCATTCTGATCAGCCCGGATGCCGGGTTCCTCGACAAGGTGGCGGCGAGTATCGCCAAACTGCTGCCGACCATGGAACGCGCCGAAATCATCGAGACCTCGATCAACGGCCGTGGTGCGTTGATTCAGGTTCGCGACATGCAGCAAGCCATCGACGTGGCCAACCGCATTGCCCCGGAGCACCTGGAGCTATCGGTCGCAGATCCGCAAGCCTGGTTGCCGCAGATCCGCCATGCCGGTGCGATCTTCATGGGCCGTCACACCTGCGAGGCCTTGGGCGACTACTGCGCCGGTCCCAACCACGTGTTGCCGACTTCCGGCACTGCGCGTTTCTCCTCGCCGCTGGGGGTGTATGACTTCCAGAAGCGTTCGTCGATTATTTTCTGTTCGCAGGCGGGCGCTTCCGAACTGGGCAAAACCGCTTCAGTGCTGGCCCGCGGCGAGTCCCTGACTGCCCACGCCCGCAGCGCGGAATACCGGATCGTTACCAATGAAGAGGGGAAACAAGCATGAGTAAATTCTGGAGTCCCTTCGTCAAGAATCTGGTGCCTTACGTGCCGGGTGAGCAGCCGAAGCTGGCGAAACTGGTCAAGCTCAACACCAACGAAAATCCTTACGGTCCATCGCCTAAAGCCTTGGCGGCGATGCAGACCGAATTGAACGACAACCTGCGTCTGTATCCGGATCCGAACAGCGACCTGCTCAAGCAAGCCGTTGCCAAGTACTACGGGGTGCAGAGCAATCAGGTGTTCCTCGGCAACGGTTCCGATGAAGTGCTGGCCCATGTTTTCCACGGCTTGCTCCAACACGATCAGCCGCTGCTGTTTCCGGACATCAGCTACAGCTTCTATCCGGTGTACTGCGGCCTGTACGGTATGGCGTTCGAAGCGGTGGCGCTGGATGAGCAGTTTCAGATTCGCGTCTCGGACTATGCCAGGCCTAACGGCGGGATCATTTTCCCCAATCCGAATGCGCCAACCGGTTGCCTCTTGGCGCTGGACGCGGTCGAGCAAATCCTCAAGGCCAGCCCGGACTCAGTAGTCGTTGTCGACGAGGCCTACATCGACTTCGGTGGCGAGACGGCGATCAGCCTGGTGGATCGTTATCCGAATCTGCTGGTGACTCAGACACTGTCCAAGTCGCGTTCCCTGGCGGGTCTGCGAGTCGGTCTGGCGGTCGGTCATGCGGATTTGATCGAGGCGCTGGAGCGGATCAAGAACAGCTTCAACTCCTACCCGCTGGATCGTCTGGCGATCGTCGGCGCGGCAGCCGCGTTCGAGGATCGTGAGCACTTCGACAAGACCTGCAAGCTGGTTATCGACAGTCGTGAACACGTGGTTGAGCAATTGCAGGCAAAGGGTTTTGAAGTGCTGCCGTCGGCGGCGAACTTCATCTTCGCCCGTCATCCGCAACACGACGCGGCAGGCCTGGCGGCCAAGTTGCGTGAGCAAGGCGTGATCGTGCGCCACTTCAAGCAGGAGCGAATCGCTCAGTTCCTGCGCATCTCCATCGGCACGCCAGAGCAGAACCAGGCGTTGATCGACGGTCTCGGCGACCTTTAAACCGCTATCGCGAGCAAGCCCGCTCCCACATTTGATCTGTGTCTGTCACAAATTTTGCGGCTATGCACGGCCTAATGTGGGAGCGGGCTTGCTCGCGATTGGGGTCACCACCGATGCCAATCCTTACTCGTGATGCGGCTCGCCAAGGAATGTCAGCGAACTGAACAATCCCCGCGACGCCACATCGGCATTGTCTTTCAGCGGGATTTCCACCTGCGCTGCAATCACATTCAGCCCTTCATTACGCACCAGCACCTGTGCCCGACCTTCGGCATCCGTTTCGGTACTCAGGGTGTTCGGCGCGTTGCGGTAATCGCCAATCAACTTCACCCCGGCCGCAGGTTTGCCATCGAGCAACACACGCACCGGCAGTGACTGGCCCGG
The DNA here is from genome assembly GCF_059418545.1 of Pseudomonas sp. GW821-FHT07G10. Taxonomy (NCBI): domain Bacteria; kingdom Pseudomonadati; phylum Pseudomonadota; class Gammaproteobacteria; order Pseudomonadales; family Pseudomonadaceae; genus Pseudomonas; species Pseudomonas sp. GW821-FHT07G10. Next base: position 35,299 of record NZ_JBWKQB010000004.1, read on the forward strand.
GCCGACGGTGAGCGGATCGACTTCCGGCAGGATCAGCAGTTTGATCTGATCCAGCTTCGGCAACCTGGCCCCCGGCTGATAAATCGCCAGGCTGTACTTGAAGGTCTGGGTCGAGGCGATCGCTCCCGGTACTTTGCTGCGTCCCTGATTGACCCATTGCTTGTCAGCGGTCTGCGACCACATACCGTTATCCAGCGCCACGGCCAGCACGGCGGGCGGCTTGAGTGGTTGAAGGCGCGCATGATCGGCCAAGCGTTGTACGGTAACCGGGATCATCTTGCCTGCGACGTCATAGGCCCAGGCGCCGCTGATTTTCTGCGCTTTGAAGGCATTGTCCTCGGCGCCATGGCCGTAGATGACTTCGACATTGCCACGGCGTTGTTCGGTCCACAGGCCGTGGGCCGAGACTTGAGTGGCGAACAACGCGCCGAGCAGACCCAGCAGAGCCAGTGTTTTTGGTTGTTGCATGGCGGTTCCCTTTTACAGATTGAGTGTCAGGCTGACGGTGAAATTGCGCGGCTCGCCGGGGTTGACCCAGTAATTGCTGTAGGAGCGCTCGTAATATTTCTCGTCGAAGAGGTTGTTCAGATTCAGCCCCACGGTGACGTTTTCGCTGGCCTTGTAATGGGCCAGCAGGTCGACGGTGTGGTAGGCGGGCAGTTCGAAATCGCCACCGGCTTCGCCTGAGCGGTCCCCCACATAGGTGAACGCCGCGCCGACATCGGCGCCGCGCATCAGGCCATCCTGAAATTCATACACGCCCAACAGACTGCCGCTGCGTTTGGCTACGCCGAGAATCCGGCTGCCGGTGGGGATCGCTTTGTCGCCTTTTGTGACCTCGGCATCGATATAGGCGAAAGCACCGATCACTCGCACGGCGTCACTGGGTTGCCCGGTGACTTGCAGGTCAATGCCCTGGCTGCGGGCCTTGCCCATGGCGCGGTAGTTGTCGGTGGCCGGGTCGAGGGTCAGAATGTTTTCTTTCTCGATGTGGAAAGCGGCGAGGGTGGTGCTCAGGCGATCGTCGAACAGCTCGCTCTTGATACCGGCTTCGTAGCCGACGCCTTCCTCTGGATCGAAGGATTTGCTGCTGACATCCAGGCCGTCGTTCGGTTTGAACGAGGTGGACGCATTGGCGAACAGGCCGACTTGCGGTGTCAGTTGGTAGAGCAGGCCCGCGCGTTGGGTCAGAGCGTCATGGGTTTGCCGGGTACTGGTGTTCCTCGTGAAGTCGTCGATCTTCTGTTCGAAGTGCTCCAGGCGAACGCCGAGCATGCCTCGCAGACGTTCGCTGAAGACGATCTGGTCTTGCAGGTTCAGCGCCTGGCTTTCGACATGTTCGAAGAAGTCTGTGCCCGAGCGCGCACCATCGGGTTTCGGCTGGCCGTAAACCGGGTTGTAGATATCGATGGCATACGGGCTGCCGGCGATGCTGGTGACCCGTTCGTTCTTGCGGTAGTTCTCGTATTCGCTGCCGATCAGCAGCTCGTGCTGCCAATTGCCGATGTCGAACAGACCGCGTAGTTCAAGCTGGGTAATGCTGTCGTGCCAGTCGCTATCGCGCTCCCGGTAGCGACGGTTGACGGTGTGCTGATCGGCGTTCAGCGGGCGGGCTTCCGAGGCGAACCCCCAGAGTTTGCCCTGCTTGTAATGACTGGCCAGGCGCAGTTTCCAGGCATCGTTCAAATGATGTTCGAGCGCGGCCTGGAGCATGTTGTTGTGGTTATCAATGTCACCGTCGTTGGGCTCGCCGAGGAAGGTAGAGCGCGATACACCGCTCCACGTGTTGTTCGGTGCAACGATGCCGCGATCGAATGTCGAGCTGTGGCGTACGAATTCACTTTCCACCAGCAGGCTGGTATCCGGGTCGGGTTGCCAACTGAACGACGGCGCGACGAACACCCGCCGACTGTCGACGTGATCGCGCAAGCTGTGGTTGTCCTCTACCGCGAGGTTGACCCGGGACAGCACATTGCCTTGCTCGTCGAGGGGTGTGTTGACGTCCATTGAGCTACGGTAGCGATCCCAACTGCCGGCGCTGGTTTGCAACGTCGTGAAGGCTTCGGGTTGCGGTTTTTTGGTGACGATATTCACCGTGCCGCCGGGATTGCCACGACCATACAGGCTGGCTGCCGGCCCTTTGAGTACTTCGATGCGCTCGATGTTGGCGGCATCCGGTGTGCTTGGGAAACCGCGGTTGGCGCTAAAGCCGTCCTTGTAGAACTGCGAAGTGGTGAAGCCGCGCACGCTGTATTCGTAGAGGGTCAGGCCACCGAAGTTGTTTTGTTTCGAGACGCCGCCGGCAAACTCCAGGGCGCGTTCGACGCTGGTGCTGCCCAAATCCTTGAGCACGCTGGCGGGGATCACACTGATGGACTGCGCAATATCCCGAATGGCCGTATCGGTTTTGGTCGCGCTGGAGGAACGAGTGGCGCGATAGCCCTTGACCGGGCCGGTGGGGGATTCGTAGTCGGCGGTGACGCTGATGGCGTCGAGTTCCAGCGGTTGTGGTTCTTCGGCGAAGACCGGATCCCCCAGCAGACCAAGGGCCAGGCCCGCCAGGGAAGCGATTTTGCGAGACGTCATGACATCGTTCCAATAGCAGTATTGAAACAATATAACATGACCAATGAGAATGTATGCTTTTAGCCCGGCGAGCCGGGCTGGCGCTTACTGCTCTTCTTTGACGGGCGCTGGCGGCGGACGCAGACCGATTTCCGCCGTGAGCTTGAGATCCTGGCCGTTGCGGATGACCTGGATGGTGACCTTGTCGCTCGGCTTGATCCGCGCCACCTGGTTCATCGAGCGGCGCCCGTCACCGGCCGGTTCGCCGTCGATGCTGAGGATCACATCGCCCAGTTGCAGACCGGCTTTCTGCGCCGGGCCATCACGGAAAATTCCGGCGACCACAATGCCCGGACGTCCGGATAGGCCAAAGGATTCCGCCAGTTCCTGAGACAGCGGCTGTACTTCGATGCCGAGCCAGCCACGGATCACCTGGCCGTGCTCGATAATCGACTTCATCACTTCCATGGCCAGTTTGATCGGGATGGCAAACCCGATGCCCTGAGAGCCGCCGGATTTGGAGAAGATCGCCGTGTTGATCCCGGTCAGGTTGCCGTTGGCGTCTACCAGTGCACCGCCCGAGTTACCTGGGTTGATCGCGGCGTCGGTCTGGATGAAGTCTTCGTAGTTGTTCAAACCCAGCTGATTGCGCCCGGTGGCGCTGATGATGCCCATAGTGACGGTCTGGCCGACGCCGAACGGGTTGCCGATGGCCAGCGCGACGTCGCCGACGCGGATGTTTTCGGAGCGGCCGACGGTGATCGAGGGCAAATTCTTCAGATCGATTTTCAGGACCGCAAGGTCGGTCTCCGGATCACTGCCGATCACTCGGGCCAGGGTTTCGCGGCCATCCTTGAGGGCCACCACGATTTGGTCAGCGCCGGTGGTAACGTGGTTGTTGGTCAGCAGGTAGCCTTCCGGGCTCATGATCACGCCCGAGCCGAGGCTGGACTCCATGCGTTTTTGCTTGGGTGCGTTGTCGCCGAAAAAGCGCCGGAACTGGGGATCCTCGAACAGTGGATGAGCGGGTTTGTTGATCACCTTGGTGGTGTACAGATTGACCACCGCAGGCGCGGCAGTGACCACCGCATCGGCGTAGGACACAGGCCCCTGCAGGGTGCTGGTGGTTTGCGGAGCTTGCTGCAGGTTGACGTCAAGGCTTGGCAGCCCGACCCATTGCGGGTAACGCTGAATAATCAGCAACGCGATAAGCACGCCGGCCAACAGCGGCCAGCCAAAAAAACGCAGCGCCTTGAGCATTAAGCAAGTCCTGAGAGGTTACGAAGGACCGCATACGGCCCATAATGTCGCGCATTATAGAGGCGCGCGAGCGCCTCTGAACGGGATATTTAGGAGTCTTTTATGGCCGTCGCCCTGAGCACCCTGGTAGAAGAAGCGGACCGTTACCTCAGCAGTTCGCGGATTGCCGATTACTGCCCCAACGGTTTACAGGTCGAAGGCCGGCCGCAGGTCATGCGCATCGTCAGCGGCGTCACCGCCAGCCAGGCGTTGCTGGACGCCGCAGTGGAGGCCAGGGCTGATCTGGTGCTGGTGCATCATGGCTACTTCTGGAAGGGCGAGAACCCGTGCATTACCGGGATGAAGCAGCGCCGGCTGAAGACCTTGCTCAAGCACGACATCAGCCTGCTGGCGTATCACCTGCCACTGGACCTGCATCCCGAGGTCGGCAATAACGTGCAGCTGGCGCGTCAACTGGACATCACGGTCGAAGGCCCGCTGGACCCGGAAAACCTCAAGGTGGTCGGCATGGTCGGGTCGTTGGCCGAGCCTGTGACCGCGCGTGATTTTGCCCGTCACGTGCAGGAAGTGATGGGCCGCGAGCCGCTGTTGATTGAGGGCAGCGAGATGATTCGGCGTGTCGGCTGGTGCACCGGCGGAGGCCAGGGTTATATTGATCAAGCGGTATTGGCCGGTGTCGATCTGTACCTGAGTGGTGAAGCTTCGGAGCAGACCTTCCACAGCGCCCGGGAAAACGACATCAGCTTTATCGCCGCCGGTCACCACGCCACCGAACGCTATGGTGTGCAGGCGCTGGGGGATTACCTGGCGCGGCGTTTTGCGCTCGAGCACATCTTTATCGATTGCCCGAATCCGATTTGAACGCTCAAACAGGCGGGTATATTCATATACCGTTTCGATCTACTTGGTGTCCTCAATAGAAGCGGACGCTGTGCTAGCATGCCCCGCTCGAACACGGCCCGCTGGCCGTCCATAAGATCGTTTTCGTGAGTAGCCATGGTCGACAAACTGACGCATCTGAAACAGCTGGAGGCGGAAAGCATCCACATCATCCGCGAGGTCGCCGCCGAGTTCGATAACCCGGTGATGCTGTACTCCGTCGGTAAAGACTCCGCTGTAATGCTGCACCTTGCGCGCAAGGCATTCTTCCCCGGCAAGCTGCCGTTCCCGGTGATGCACGTCGACACCCAGTGGAAATTCAAGGAGATGTACAGCTTCCGCGACCGCATGGTCGAAGAACTGGGCCTGGACCTGCTGGTGCACGTCAATCCGGAGGGTATAGCGCAGGGCATCAACCCGCTGACCCACGGTAGTGCCAAGCACACCGACATCATGAAGACCGAAGGCCTCAAGCAGGCTTTGGACAAATACGGCTTCGACGCCGCTTTCGGTGGCGCCCGTCGCGACGAAGAGAAGTCTCGTGCCAAAGAGCGCGTGTATTCCTTCCGTGACAGCAAGCACCGCTGGGACCCGAAAAACCAGCGCCCCGAGTTGTGGAACGTCTACAACGGCAACGTCAACAAAGGCGAGTCGATCCGGGTATTCCCGCTGTCGAACTGGACCGAGCTGGACATCTGGCAGTACATCTACCTTGAAGGTATCCCGATCGTGCCGCTGTACTTCGCCGCCGAACGCGATGTCATCGAGATGAACGGCACGTGGATCATGATCGACGACGAGCGTCTGCTCAATCACCTGAGCGATGAAGACAAGGCTCGCATCGTCAAGAAGAAGGTCCGTTTCCGCACACTTGGCGACTACCCGTTGACGGGCGCGGTCGAGTCCGAGGCCACCAGCCTTACCGACATCATTCAGGAAATGCTCCTGACGCGAACTTCCGAGCGCCAGGGCCGGGTCATCGATCACGATGGCGCCGGTTCCATGGAAGAAAAGAAACGTCAGGGCTATTTCTAAACAGGGTGTCTCACATGTCGCATCAATCTGAATTGATCAGCGAGGACATCCTCGCCTATCTGGCCCAGCACGAACGCAAGGAAATGCTGCGCTTTCTCACCTGTGGCAACGTCGACGACGGCAAGAGCACCCTGATCGGGCGTCTGCTGCACGACTCCAAGATGATCTACGAAGATCATCTGGAAGCCATCACCCGCGATTCGAAGAAAGTCGGCACCACGGGCGACGATATCGATCTGGCATTGCTGGTCGATGGCCTGCAGGCCGAGCGCGAGCAGGGCATCACCATCGATGTCGCCTACCGTTATTTCTCGACCGCCAAGCGCAAATTCATCATCGCCGACACCCCCGGCCATGAGCAGTACACCCGCAACATGGCCACCGGCGCATCGACCTGCGACCTGGCGATCATTCTGGTAGACGCCCGTTACGGCGTGCAGACCCAGACCCGTCGCCACAGCTTTATCGCCTCGTTGCTGGGCATCAAGCACATCGTTGTCGCCATCAACAAGATGGACCTCAACGGCTTCGATGAAACCGTGTTCGAGTCGATCAAGTCCGATTACCTGAAGTTTGCCGAAGGCATCGCGTTCAAGCCGACCACTATGGCGTTTGTCCCGATGTCGGCGCTCAAGGGCGACAACGTGGTGAACAAGAGCGAGCGTTCGCCCTGGTACACCGGTCAATCGTTGATGGAGATTCTCGAAACCGTCGAAATTGCCAGTGACCGCAACTACGCCGACTTGCGTTTCCCGGTGCAGTACGTCAATCGTCCGAACCTGAATTTCCGTGGTTTCGCCGGTACCCTGGCCAGCGGCATCGTGCACAAAGGCGATGAAGTCGTGGTTCTGCCGTCGGGCAAGAGCAGCCGCGTCAAATCCATCGTCACCTTTGAAGGCGAGCTGGAACACGCAGGCCCGGGTCAGGCGGTGACGCTGACCATGGAAGACGAGATCGATATCTCCCGTGGCGACTTGCTGGTGCATGCCGACAATGTCCCGCAAGTTACCGACGCTTTCGACGCCATGCTGGTGTGGATGGCTGAAGAGCCGATGCTGCCGGGCAAGAAATACGACATCAAACGCGCTACCACGTACGTGCCGGGTTCGATCACCAGCATCGTCAATCGCGTCGATGTGAACACCCTGGCCGAAGGTCCTGCCAGCGCGTTGCAGTTGAACGAGATCGGTCGGGTGAAGATCAGCCTCGATGCAGCCATTGCGCTGGACGGTTACGACAGTAACCGCACCACCGGTTCGTTTATCGTCATCGACCGTTTGACCAATGGCACTGTCGCGGCGGGCATGATCATCGCCCAGCCTCTGGCTCATGACAGCGTCACTCACCACGGCAAACTGGCTCATGTTGCCACCGACGAGCGTGCCCAGCGCTTCGGCCAGCAACCGGCCACCGTGCTGTTCAGCGGCCTGTCCGGTGCCGGCAAAAGCACACTGGCCTATGCGGTTGAACGCAAATTGTTCGACATGGGCCGTGCGGTGTTCGTACTCGATGGCCAGAACCTGCGTCATGACCTGAACAAAGGTTTGCCGCAGGATCGCTCCGGGCGTACCGAGAACTGGCGTCGTGCGGCTCACGTCGCGCGTCAGTTCAACGAAGCCGGCCTGCTGACGTTGGCGGCGTTCGTCGCACCGGATGCCGAAGGTCGCGAACAGGCCAAGGCGCTGATCGGCGGCGATCGTTTGCTGACTGTCTATGTCCAGGCTTCGCCGACGGTCTGCGCCGAGCGTGATCCGCAAGGCTTGTACGCGGCGGGCGGGGACAACATCCCTGGCGACTCCTTCCCATATGACGTGCCGCTGGACGCTGACCTTGTGGTCGACACCCAGTCGCTGTCGCTGGAAGAGTGTGTCAAGCAAGTGCTGGAACTGCTGCGTAACCGCGGCGCGATCTAAGCTTCACGCGCACTGAAAAGCCCGCAACCGAGTGATCGGTTGCGGGCTTTTTGTTGATCCGGGATTGATCGTTCCCACGCTCTGCGTGGGAATGCCGCCTTGGACGCTCCGCGTCCTCTTCAGCTGTGACGCAGAGCGTCACGGGATGCATTCCCACGCAGAGCGTGGGAACGATCATGTATGGTTCAGGCACCTCAAATTTTGGCTGGATACTCCAGATGCATCTGCGCCAGCAATGCATCCTTGTTTTCCCACAGCACATTGATCCACTGCTGAAACTCCAGGCGGTACTCATCATCCTGGTCGTAGTTCTTGCCGATGAATTGCGGTGGAATCCATACTTCCTCGAAATGCACCACAAGGTCATTCACCTTGCCGCATAGCAAGTCCCAATAACCGGGACGCCCGGCCGGGTAGTGGATGGTGACGTTGACGATCGACTCCAGCTGTTCGCCCATGGCATCCAGCACAAAGGCGATGCCGCCGGCCTTGGGCTTGAGCAGGTAGCGCAACGGTGAATTTTGTTGCGCGTGTTTGCCTTCGGTGAAGCGCGTGCCTTCGACGAAGTTGAAAATACCGACAGGATTGTCGCGAAACTTCGCGCAAGTCTTGCGGGTGGTTTCCAGGTCTTTGCCTTTCTTTTCCGGATGCTTGGCCAGGTAGGCCTTGGAGTAGCGCTTCATGAACGGGAAGCCCAGCGCCCACCAGGCCAGACCGATCACCGGGACCCAGATCAACTCCTGCTTGAGGAAGAACTTCAGCGGACGGATACGCCGGTTCAGCACGTACTGCAGCACCATGATGTCGACCCAGCTCTGATGATTGCTGGTGATCAGGTACGAGTGCTGATAGTCCAGGCCATCAAGGCCGCTGAGGTGCCAGCGAGTCCGACGCAGCAGGTTCATCCAGGCTTTGTTGTTGCTGATCCAGGCTTCGTGGATATGGCTCATCAGCCAGTCGGTGAAACGTTGGGCGGCCGGGAACGGCAGCAGCAGTTTGACGATTGCCACGATAAACAGCGGGGTGCAGCAGGCAATAGTGTTCAGCGCCAACAGCAGCGAGGCGATCACGCCGCGCACCGGTGCGGGTAGAAAATCCAGCATTTAGAGGTCCAGAGGTCGGTTGGCGGCTTGAATCGCAGTCAGGGCAATGGTGTAGACGATGTCGTCGACCTGAGCGCCGCGCGGCAAATCGTTTACCGGTTTACGCAGGCCTTGCAGCATCGGTCCGAGGCTGACGCAATCGGCACTGCGCTGCACGGCTTTGTGGGTGGTGTTGCCGGTATTCAGGTCGGGAAAAATGAACACCGTTGCCCGACCGGCCACCTGACTGTTCGGCGCCAATTGCCGAGCCACGACTTCGTTGGCCGCGGCGTCGTACTGTAACGGGCCGTCGATCAGTAGCGAGTTCTGCGTTTCATGGGCGAGCAAGGTGGCTTCGCGGACTTTCTCGACTTCTTCACCGCTGGCCGACTCGCCACTGGAATAGCTGAGCATCGCCACCCGGGGGGTGATGCCGAATGCCGCGGCGGAGTCGGCGCTTTGCAGCGCAATCTCGGCCAGTTCGCTGGCGCTCGGGTGCGGGTTCATGATGCAGTCGCCGTAAACCAGCACTTCTTCCGGGAACAGCATGAAAAACACCGACGAAACCAGCGTGCAGCCGGGCGCGGTCTTGATCAGTTGCAGGGCCGGACGAATGGTGTTGGCGGTGGAGTGAATGACCCCGGATACCAGCCCGTCGACCTCATCGAGCGCCAGCATCATGGTGCCGATCACCACGGTGTCTTCCAGTTGCTGCTCGGCCATCGGGGCGTTGAGGCTTTTGGTTTTGCGCAGTGCGACCATTGGTTCGACATAGCGCTGACGGATCAGGTCCGGATCGAGAATCTCCAGGCCTTCAGGCAACTCGATGCCTTGGGCGCGCGCGACTGCCTGCACGTCCTCGGGCTTGGCCAGTAACACGCAGCGAGCGATACCGCGAGCCTGGCAGATCGCCGCCGCCTGCACGGTCAAGGGTTCGCTGCCTTCAGGCAGGACGATGCGTTTGTTGGCAGCCTGGGCGCGCTGGATCAACTGATAGCGGAACACTGCCGGCGACAGACGCATTTCCCGTGGCGTGCCACAGCGCTGATGCAACCAGTTTGCGTCCAGGTGGCTGGCGACGAAGTCAGTGATGATCTCCGCCCGTTCGCGGTCGTCGATCGGGATTTCCTTGTTCAAGCCGTTCAACTGGTTGGCGGTGTCGTAGGAGCCGGTACTCACCGACAGTACCGGCAGACCGGCCTGCAAGGCGCCTCGGCAGAGGTCCATGATTCGTGGGTCGGGCAGGGTGTCGCTGGTCAGCAACAGGCCGGCCAGCGGCACGCCGTTCATTGCCGCGAGGCTGACGGCGAGGATGATGTCGTCGCGATCGCCGGGGGTCACCACCAGCACGCCTGGCTTGAGCAGTTCCACGGTATTGCGCATGGTGCGAGCGCAGATGATGATCTTGGTCATGCGCCGGGTTTCGTAGTCGCCGGCGTTGAGCACTTGAGCGCCCATCAGGTCCGCTACGTCGCGGGTGCGTGGGGCGTTCAGTTCAGGCTGGAACGGGATGCAGCCAAGCAGACGGAAATCGCCGCTGCGCAGCAACGGCGAATGCTCTTTCAGGCGAGCGGCGAAGGCCTCCATGCTTTCATCGGTGCGAACCTTGTTGAGGATCACGCCGAGGACTTTCGGGTCTTTCGGACCGCCGAATAGCTGCGCCTGCAACTCGACCCGACCGGACAGTTCGGTAAGCACTTCGTTTTCCGGTGCCGAGACCAGAATCACTTCGGCATCCAGGCTTTTCGCCAGATGCAGGTTGACCCGGGCGGCGTAGCTGGCGCTGCGGGTTGGCACCATGCCTTCGACGATCAGCACGTCTTTGCCGATCGCGGCCTGCTGGTAAAGGGTGATGATTTCTTCCAGTAGCTCATCGAGTTGACCATCGCCAAGCATTCGCTCGACGTGGGCCAGGCCCAACGGCTGTGGCGGTTTCAGGCCGTGGGTGCGGGCCACCAGTTCGGTGGAGCGTTCAGGCCCGGTGTCGCCGGGGTGCGGCTGGGCAATTGGCTTGAAGAAACCGACTTTCAGCCCGGCCCGTTCAAGGGTACGCACCAGCCCGAGGCTGATAGAGGTCAGACCCACACCAAAATCGGTGGGCGCGATAAAAAAAGTTTGCATGCGGATTCTCTGGAGGTGCATGGCAAGGGTGAACGCCTATGACTGGCCTTCTACCGATATTTCAGACGTCAAGGTTATCGCTAACCGAGCCTTGAGCGCACCAACCGCAGTCAAAGGGTTGGCCTATTTTTTCCTGACGTCGCGCAGGATCCATTACCCAGGCTCGGGATTGCCACGGTGGCTGGTGGCGAAGGTGCTGGGTATGGCCGCAGGAAAGCTCGGCAACCCAGTGTCCGTCCTCGTCTTGATGGAAGCCATCGATCGTCGATCCTTTCGAAGCGGGCCGTCTGTCCGGGTTCCGTTCGCTTTCGGGCGATTGCTTCGCTAAACTTGACCGTTCTTCATTCTTTTGCAAAAGGTCTCGCCCCATGCTGATCGCTGCCAATAAGGCTGTCTCTATCGACTATACCCTGACCAACGATGCTGGTGAGGTCATCGACAGCTCCGCCGGCGGCGCGCCGCTGGTTTACCTGCAAGGCGCAGGTAACATCATCCCGGGCCTGGAAAAGGCTCTGGAAGGCAAGAAAGTCGGTGATGAACTGACTGTTGCCGTAGAACCTGAAGATGCCTACGGCGAATACGCTGCCGAACTGGTCAGCACGCTGAGCCGCAGCATGTTCGAAGGCGTCGACGAACTGGAAGTGGGCATGCAGTTCCACGCTTCCGCTCCGGACGGCCAAATGCAGATCGTCACCATCCGCGATCTGGATGGCGACGACGTTACCGTCGACGGTAACCACCCGCTGGCTGGTCAGCGCTTGAACTTCCAGGTCAAAATCGTTGATATCCGCGACGCCAGCCAGGAAGAAATCGCCCATGGTCACGTCCATGGCGAAGGTGGTCATCACCACTGATTTTCTGCGCTAAGCTCGGATCGCTGGAGAGGCGCCCGAGGGCGCCTTTTTAGTCTTCGGCTGTTCGCGGCTGCAAAGCGGTTGTACTGTCGAGTGGCTATTTCGAGAAGAACACGGGAAATTTGGAGTCCGTCATGAGTGCTTTTCACGACCTTAATCTAAAAGCTTTGGATGGCCAGGACCTGCCTCTCGCGCCCTTCAAGGGGCACGTCGTACTGGTGGTCAACGTCGCCTCCAAATGTGGTTTGACGCCACAATACGCGGCGCTGGAAAACCTCTACCAGCAGTACAAGGACCAAGGCTTCAGTGTGCTGGGTTTGCCGTGCAATCAATTTGCCGGGCAGGAACCAGGCACTGAACAGGAGATCCAGGAGTTCTGTAGCCTCAACTATGGCGTAACGTTTCCATTGTCCAGCAAGCTGGAAGTGAACGGGCATGATCGTCATCAGCTGTACCGCCTGTTGGCGGGCGAGGGCGCGGAATTCCCCGGTGACATCACCTGGAACTTCGAAAAATTCCTCCTGGGTAAAGACGGTCGCGTGCTGGCGCGTTTTTCGCCACGTACGGCTCCCGATGATCCAGCCGTGGTTCAGGCGATCGAGAAAGCCCTGAGCTGAGCGTTGCAACAAGAAGTGCCGGGCATCAGCGCCCGGCCAGCTTCACCCCCCGCCTTTCGGATGTTTCGCACTTCCACTCTTTCGCCAGCTTTTGCACCTTAATCACGTTGATCAATAGTGCTGGGCGATTCTCTGGATGAACAATATTATAGTCATCATAAGGCGTTCGATCGGCCGCTAATCCGCGTCGATGCGCTGACCTTTGATTCGAGCCTGCTTTCTTGTGGAGTGCCGCATGCCTGTTCAAGCCTTGTTCAAACCGTTTCAGCTCGGAACGCTTCAGCTGCCGACCCGAGTGGTGATGGCACCGATGACCCGTTCGTTTTCCCCGGGTGGCGTGCCGAACTCAAAAGTGATCGAGTATTACCGTCGTCGCGCCGCGGCCGGCGTGGGCCTGATCATCACTGAGGGCACGACGGTCGGTCACAAGGCTTCCAATGGTTATCCCAACGTTCCGCATTTCTATGGTGAAGTCGCGCTGGCCGGCTGGAAGAAGGTTGTCGATGCGGTGCACGCCGAGGGCGGCAAGATCGTTCCACAACTCTGGCACGTCGGCAGTGTGCGACGTATCGGCACCGAGCCGGATGCCAGCGTGCCGGGCTATGGCCCTTCGGAAAAACTCAAGGACGGTCAGCTCGTCGTTCACGGTATGACCAGGCAAGACATTGATGACGTCATCGCCGCGTTCGCCCAGGCCGCCAAAGACGCTCAGAGTATCGGCATGGACGGTGTGGAGATCCACGGTGCCCACGGTTATCTGGTGGATCAGTTCTTCTGGGAAGGCAGCAACCAGCGCACCGATGAATACGGCGGCAGCCTGGCCAAACGTTCACGTTTTGCCATTGAGTTGATTCAGGCCGTGCGCGCTGCGGTCGGCCCGGGCTTCCCGATCATCTTCCGTTTCTCCCAGTGGAAGCAGCAGGACTACACCGCCCGCCTGGTGCAAACCCCGGAAGCCTTGGGTGAGTTCCTCAAGCCATTGTCCGATGCCGGCGTGGATATCTTCCATTGCTCGACGCGACGTTTCTGGGAGCCGGAGTTCGATGGTTCCGAGCTGAACCTGGCCGGCTGGACTCGCAAGCTCACCGGCAAGCCGACCATCACCGTAGGCAGCGTGGGCCTGGATGGCGAATTCCTGCAGTTCATGGTCAACACCGACAAAGTTGCTCAACCGGCGAGTCTGGGAAAACTGCTGGAGCGTCTGAACAACGATGAATTCGATCTGGTTGCAGTCGGCCGTGCACTGTTGGTCGACCCGGACTGGGCGTTGAAGGTTCGCGAAGGCCGCGAGCAAGACATCTTGCCGTTCAGCCGTGAGGCGTTGATGAGCCTGGTTTAAGCGGCGACCAGGCTGACACCATATCGCGGGCAAGCCTCGCTCCTACAGGATTTGGGTCGATCATAATAATTTTGATCTCGCCGGACCTTGCAGGAGCGAGGCTTGCCCGCGGTGCTCTTCCTGGCAAGCCCCGCGCAACTGACCTTCAAACTGTTCGATGACCGTTGCCCAACCTTGCCGGCTGGCGTGCTGGCGTGCATTGAGCCGTACCCGACGCAAGGTTTCGCGCTCTTCCAGCAGCCAGATGGCAGCATCGCAGAACGCGTCTTCGTCGCCGGGCATGGCGAGTACGCCGTTGTAACCATGTCGAATGTGTTGGGCCGCCGCTGCTTGATCGTAAGCCACCACCCCCAATCCCGACGCCAGGGCTTCGAGCACCACGTTGCCGAAGGTTTCGGTCAGGCTTGGAAACAGAAACAGGTCCCCCGACGCGTAGTGGCTGGCTAATGCTTCCCCACGTTGCGAGCCGCAAAAAATCCCTTCCGGCAATTCCTTCTCCAGCGTCGCGCGTTGTGGTCCTTCACCAATCACGATCAGTTTCATCCGCTGCTGTGGATAAGTGGCCTGCAAGGCATCGAAACTACGCTTGAGCAATCCGAGGTTTTTCTCTGACGCCAGGCGTCCTACGTGAATGACTGCAATATCGTCGTTACCCAGGCCCCAGGTTTCCCGCAGCGCGTTCAGGCGTTTGGCCGGGTTGAACAGCTGGTTGTCCACGCCACGCGAGAGCAGTGCCAGACGCTCGAAGTGCCGACGTTCCAGCTCCAGGCGTTGGCTGGCGCTGGGCACCAGAGTCAATTTTGAACGGTTGTGGAACCAGCGCAGATAATGAGTCAGCAGCCGGGTTATCAGACTGAGGCCGTACTGGTTGGAGTACTGCTGAAAATTGGTGTGAAAACCACTGACCACCGAGATACCCAAGCGTCGAGCGGCCCGCAGTGCAGACAAACCCAGTGGCCCTTCAGTGGCGATGTACAGCACATCGGGGCGATGGCGCTGCCAGCGACGCAGCAATTTGTGCATCGAGGAGTGCCCCCATTGCAGGCCGGGGTAGCCGGGCAGCGGCCAACCGCGACAGAGCAGCAGTTGCTCGTCACTCGGCCGGCTCTGGTCACAGTCCTGACGCGGCCGGACCAGTTCGACCTGATGCCCGCGCGCGCGCAAACCATCGAAAAAGCGGCCAAGCGTATTGGCCACGCCGTTGATTTCCGGAGGGAAGGTTTCGGTGATCAGTGTGATACGTAGAGCTGTCGTCATGGCCTCAGTGTCGGCTGAGGCCATGTCGTCATTGTGTCGCTGGGATGATGGATTTGTGACGGTGCTCAGGCTTGCCTGACCACCAGGTTTTCCGCGCCGCGCTCGCGGACCCAGAACAAGGTCGCCCCAGCCACGGCGGCGGGCATCATCAGGATGTTCACCAGCGGAATCAGCAACGCCAGATAGACGATGCCGCCAAAACTCATGCTCTGCCAGCGCTTCTCGCGCAGCCAGGCAAGCATCTCGTTCCAGCCCAGCTGGTGGTTGTCCGCTGGGTAGTCGATGTACTGGATTGCCATCATCCACACGCCGAACAGCAGCCACAGCGGTGCGGCGATCACGTTGACCACGGGAATGAACGAGAGGATGAACAGGCCGATGGTTCGCGGCAGGAAATAGCCGAGCTTGCGCATTTCCCGGGCCAGAGTGCGCGGGACCATGGCGATCAACTCGCGCCAGCTGAATGACGGGAAGTCGTCGGTGCCGCGCACCACCACTTCGACTTTCTCCGCGAGAAAACCGTTGAAGGGTGCAGCGATGACGTTAGCCAGCAGGGTGAATGTGAAGAACACCATCAGCGCCACCAGCACCACGAACAGCGGCCAGAGGATGTAGCTGAGAAAACTCAACCAGTGCGGCAATGAAGGCATCAGCGCATCGACCCACAGGCTGAACTGATGACCGGCCAGGTAGATCAATCCGACGAACAGCACCAGGTTGATCGCCAGGGGTAACAGGACGAACAAACGCAGGCGGGGGCTTAAGACCAGCTTCAGGCCTTCGCGCAGGTATTGCGGGCCAGACAGAGCGGGGGCGGGCATAGCGTGTTCCTTGCGATGAGAAAACTTGCCGACCTTAACGGCTTTGCTCCCTAGGCGAAAGCGCAGTAATTGTGTCGACATTAACTGTAACAAAGGCGCCCTCAGTCAGGACTGTTGCAGATAGAGACCGCCTATGAGCTGGATTGTTAATCCGTATTTCCTTAATCTTCGCCCCCTCGATACGCTGCACCCATTATTTTCAGGACTGTCTCGCTTTCCCAAGTGCTTTCACAGTCCTTTTTTTATTCCAGCCGGTTTTCCGGCGTTCCGCGCCAGATGCCCAGGGCCGGTCAATAGGAGTGAGTCATGTCTGATGTACGTCATTCGCGAGTGATTATTCTCGGTTCCGGCCCTGCCGGTTACAGCGCTGCGGTCTATGCCGCTCGTGCCAACCTCAAGCCGCTACTGATCACCGGCATGCAGGCCGGCGGTCAGCTGACCACCACCACCGAAGTCGACAACTGGCCGGGCGACGTCCATGGCCTGACCGGCCCGGCGTTGATGGACCGTATGCGTGAGCATGCTGAACGCTTTGAAACCGAAATCGTGTTCGACCACATCAACGCAGTCGACTTTGCGGCCAAGCCTTACACCTTGACCGGTGACAGTGCCACCTACACCTGCGACGCGCTGATCATCGCCACCGGCGCCAGTGCTCGTTACCTGGGTCTGCCTTCGGAAGAAACCTTCATGGGCAAAGGCGTTTCGGCCTGCGCTACCTGCGATGGTTTCTTCTATCGCAACCGTGAAGTCGCTGTGGTCGGTGGCGGCAATACCGCCGTTGAAGAAGCGCTGTATCTGGCCAACATTGCCAGCAAGGTCACGCTGATCCACCGTCGCGAAACCTTCCGCGCCGAGAAGATCCTGATCGACAAACTGCACGCGCGGGTTGCCGAGGGCAAGATCGTCCTCAAACTGAATTCGACCCTCGACGAAGTGCTGGGCGACAACATGGGCGTGACCGGTGCGCGTCTGAAGAACAACGATGGCAGCTTCGACGAGCTGAAAGTCGATGGCGTGTTCATTGCCATCGGCCACACCCCGAACACCTCGTTGTTCGAAGGTCAGCTGACATTGAAAGACGGGTACCTGGTGGTTCAGGGCGGCCGTGAAGGCAATGCCACTGCGACCAGCATCGAAGGTATCTTTGCTGCCGGTGACGTGGCTGACCACGTTTACCGTCAGGCGATCACTTCGGCAGGTGCCGGCTGCATGGCCGCACTGGACGCAGAGCGTTATCTGGATGACCTGCAGAACGCCAAGTTCTGAGTCTGATGAAATGAAAAAAACCGGCCTTGGCCGGTTTTTTCATGTTCGCGGTTCATTGATCGTTCCCATGCTCCGCGTGGGAATGCAGCCCCGGACGCTCCGCGTCCATTGCGGAGCGTCCAATGAGACATCCCCACGCAGAGCGTGGGAAGGATCATCCATCTTGAATTAGCGGCGTTGCAGAGGCTGCGCCGAGAACTTCACACCCGCCAGACCATGAGCCATCAACGCCCGGATATTGCCGTGGTCGGTGCCATCCGGGGTCGCTACGACCGAGCGGTAGTGCTCGCCGAACGCCAGCAAGGCTTCCTCGTCGCTCAAGCCTTCCAGCAGCGCCAGGCCCAGGGTCTTGCACGAACCTTCGTTCTGCCCGGCAGCATTTTCTACGCCGCCGTTGTTGAAGGCTTGTGGCTGGTAATCGTAGCCAGCGGCGATAAACGCCAGGGTCTCGGCAAAGGCGTGTTCGTCGCTTTTGAGGCTGGCGCGCAAGCTGTTCAGATCAGTCATGGGTTTTTCCTTTGGCAAACGCCGCTTGTTGTTCGGCGTTGGCTTCTTGCTGGTATTGGGCTTTCCACTCGGCGTACGGCATGCCGTAAACCACTTCGCGGGCGTCGTCGAGGCTGACCTCGATCTGGCGATCATCGGCCTCGGCCTTGTACCACTTGGACAGGCAGTTACGGCAGAAACCGGCGAGGTTCATCAGGTCGATGTTTTGCACATCCTTGCGGCTGTCCAGGTGCGCGACCAGGCGGCGGAAGGCGGCGGCTTCGAGTTCCAGGCGTTGTTGCTCGGTCATGATGGGCTCTGTGCGATCTATCGTGGCGCGGATGATAAAAGCCTGGCGGACAATTGGCCAGACGGCGGTCAGCGGCTCGCGGCGAGGGTGATCGACACCGACTCGGCGAAACGCAGGGCATGGGGTTTGTCGACTTCGACTTCGGCGTACAGCACCGATTCGTTGGTCATCACCAGATCGAGCAACTCCTGGGTCAGGCGTTCGAGCAAGGCAAAACGATTGCCCTCGACGTGGGCAATGATCGCTTTGGTGATAGTGCGGTAATTCAGCGCGTGGTCGATGTCGTTGTCGCGCACAGCGTCCTGTGCGGCATAGAGGATGGTCAGGTTGATCAACACATCCTGCTTGTTGAGGATTTCGTCCTCATTGATTCCGATGAAGGTCCGCAAACACAGGTCCTTGACCCGGATGCGTGCCATTCCTGGCTGAAGTTGTGGCATTGCTACTTGCTCCGTCCAATCAATTGCAGGAACTCCTGGCGAGTGTTGCTCGAGTCGCGGAAGGCACCGAGCATCACCGAGGTATTCATGGTCGAATTCTGTTTCTCGACGCCGCGCATCATCATGCACATATGTTTGGCCTCGATCACCACCGCGACACCGGCGGCCTGGGTCACTTGCTGAACGGCGTCAGCGATTTCCCGGGTGAGGTTTTCCTGGATTTGCACGCGGCGGGCGAACATGTCGACAATTCGCGCGATCTTCGACAGCCCCAGGACCTTGCCGGTCGGAATATAAGCCACATGAGCCTTGCCGATGAAGGGCAGCAGGTGATGTTCGCAGAGTGAGTAGAGTTCGATGTTGTCGACGATTACCATCTCGTCGTTATCAGAGTCGAACAGTGCACCGTTGACGATCTCCTCGACGCTCTGCGCATAGCCATGACAGAGGTACTGCATGGCCTTGGCTGCGCGGGCAGGCGTCTGGAGCAAACCCTCGCGATCCGGGTCTTCACCCAGGCCTATCAGGATTTCCCGGTAATTTTGGGACAGGGATAACGTCATACAACATCCTCGCAGGGGCGGCTTATTTGACGTGCCTTCCGCCGTTGACGGTCAGGGTCGTGCCGGTGACATAAGGGTTGTCCAGCAAATAGCGCAGGCTCTGGTAAATCACCTCGCTGCCGGGTTCGATACCCAGCGCGGACTTGGCCAGTGCCCTGGCGCGGTACGCCGCGTCGTCGTCCGGGTTGAACATCAGCAGGGCCGGGGCAATGCCGTTGACCTTGATTCGCGGCGCATATTTCGCTGCGAAGGACAGGGTCAGGCTGTCCAGACCGGCTTTGCTGGCGCAGTAGGCAATGTGCTTGCTGCTGCCCTTGCGGGTGACATCGTCGCTGATATGCACGATGTCCGCCGGGCTGGAGCGTTCCAGCAAGTCAGCACAATGCAGGTTGATCAGATAGGGCGCAAGCATATGCACGCTGAACATCTGGGTGAATGCGGCTGTTTCGCTGCCAGGCGTTTCAGCCAGCCAGGATGAAGCGTTGTGAACAATCGCCCGTAGGCGAGGGGTGTGAGTTTTCAGTTCGGCAATGAACTTCAGGATGCCGGCCTCGCTGGAGAAGTCGGCAAACAATGCAATGGCACCGCGCTCGCGCAGGGTCTGCACGCCCGGCCGCTCGCTGCGGTAGCTGATGATGACCGGATGACCTTCCTCCAGCAGCCGCAATGCGCAATGCAGGCCAACGCGCTGGCCGGCGCCGGTGATCAGGATCGGGGCGGGGGAAAGAGTCATGGAACGCTCGTGTCGAGGTATAGGTAAAACTATACCAGCGACGATACCTGGTCACCTAAAACGAAGGGCGGGGACAGCCTCGAGTGCAGAAAAAACGTCCGAACGCGGCCCGAGCCATCGGCAGCTCCTGCGCCGATCGCGTGCACACGAAAATTCACGGATGCACGCGATCGGTGCAGGAGCCGGCGCTGGCTGCGATCTTTTATGGAGTTTGCGTGGAAGGTGCGCCGGGCAATGATCGTGCAGGCGTGCTGTTCAGCCAGCCGGATAAAAGATGGGTCGACAGCGGAATAAAGAAGTACACCATCAATGGCGTCAAGGCCAGGGTGCTGAAGAACACCCGACTCAACAGCCCCAACTCGCCCAACAATGGCCCCAACAGCAGGTTGAACAGCAGCGAGACTGGAAAGAATGCCAGCCAGATCGCTACGGCCTGCTTCCAGCGAGGAGGGCGGTGACCGGCTGCGCCAAACCAGCCATCGATGCCGCTGACCCGATGTTCCGAAGGATGAGCGAACAAGTCGCTACCCCGCGCCAGCCAGGCGCCGCGCGAGGCGGAGTGTTCCCAGGCATGCAGGGTCTGTTCATTGGCAAAGCGGAAGATGATCTGGAATTCGTCATCATCGGGCGGCGGAGCAAGCACGCCAGAGCCGAGATAGCCGGGGAAGTCGGTGGCCAGTTGTTCGCCTTCGCCAAGCCAGGCGATCAAATCCTGGTAACGACCGTTGGCGACGCGGCGCGCCACCATCAGAGTGACGGGGGAGGTAGACATCGTGTATCTCCGAATTGTAAGCGCAGCCCCGGATAGGGGACTCACTTCACGCAGCGCCGGGGTGGTGGGCTGCGTTTAAGTACATGCAAGGATTATTCCTTTTTTCGGCGAATATACCAACGATGTTTGTCAACTATGCCCTTGGAAGAACGGTACTTTTGGAGCATAAAATAGGATCCAATTTGTTAGCAGATATTTCCGCGTCCCGATGATTTCCATTACTGAACTCGCTCGCGATTCACTCATCTCCCACAACCTTGAACAGGATGAATTGTTCCCGATCCGGGAAGTGGCACGGCTGACGGGGGTCAACCCGGTGACCCTGCGCGCCTGGGAGCGTCGCTACGGTTTGATTGTTCCCACACGCACCGAAAGTGGGCATCGGTTGTATTCAATGGCCGAGATCGAGAAGGTACGCAGCGTCCTTGGCTGGATCGAGCGTGGTGTCGCGGTCAGTAAAGTCGGCAAGATCCTGAGCAAAACCAGCGCAGCTCAGGCGCAGTCCAATGCCATTCCTGGTGAAGACACCCAAAGCGAATATGCGTATTGGCAGACGCAACTCAAGACGGCGGTCAGCGAGTTTGATGACCTGCAACTGGACCGGCTGTATGGGCGGATTTTTTCCGGTTATGCACAGACCGTCGTGTTTCAGGACATCTTGATGCCTCTCTGGAAACAGTTACTACAGCAACAGAGTTTGTTTGGTCAGACCAGCGAGTGGTTGTTCCTGGATGGTTTTTTACGTGCTCGGGTTGTGCAACGTTTGCTGTTGCTACGCGGCTCGCAACCGCAGCGGGTGCTGCTGACTGCCAAGGTCAGACAGTGTTGCGAGCTCGAATTGTTGGTGGCTGCCTTATTCATGGGAAGCACGGAGGTTGGTGTCAGGGTGCTGACGGTGGGGCAGCCGTACGATGAGTTGGCTCTGGTCTGTGAAAAGATCAAACCCCAGGGGCTGGTGCTGTTCTCCAACTATGCACCTGCTCCCGAGTTACCCCGACGCTTGAGTCGTCTGACCATGACCCTCGATTGCCCGGTAATGCTGGCGGGTGATGTGGCAGATTTGGCGCAGGAGAGTCTTATGGGGTCGTCGATTGGGTGTCTGGGTAGCGATGGCCAGTTGATGCAGCAGCGGCTGCGGCAACTGCTGGCAGGTACGCCGGATACTTGAAAAGGAAAAGCCGTCAGGCGTGCATTGCGGGATGGGTCAGACGATGCTGCTGAAGGATGAACTGGCGCAGGCGTTCGGTTTCGTTCTTGTCACTCTGGTTCAGACGATAAGCGTAGTAGCCGTGCTCGGTTTCGCGCTCGAAGGTACCTCGCAGAGCGATGCGCTCGTAACCCGAAGGGCTGAACCAAAGGGCGAAATGCTTCGCTGGTTTGGTTCGATTGCGAATTTCCACCAGTACCCCTTTGAATGACACTTCGTGGACCCACAAGGCACCGGGTTGACCCTTTGCGTTTTCCAGTGCAACCGGCTCTTCGAGCGTCAATCGCCAAGGTCGAACCATAGGCCCGTCTTCATAAATGCTGGGTACACCGAGGCGTAAATGCATCGCATGAAACTCGTCTTCCACCAGGTGCAGCGGAAAAGTAATCTGCTGGTTTTCGAAATGTGCCTGGATGGTGACTTGCTCATGGGCGGCAAGGCGCGTGAGCAGATCGCGGATTTGTGAACCGCCGTTGACCAACAGGCTCGATGTCGCATCCCGCACGTTGAGTTGCGGGTTGTGCTGCATGGTCTGGATGAAATCCAGCTCATCCTGGGTCAGGAGGGTGTCGCGGTGCATGATTTACTCGAAAAAAATAATTACAAATTCATTGGTGATTGTAGTTAATGACCATTAATTCGATGACTTGTTTAAGCCGTTCGTCGCTTTGAACGCTTCGAGTTCGGCTTGAACCTCGGCCAATTGCGCTTCCAGTTGTACTACGCGTTGCTGAGCCTTGACCTGAACAGTGACGTCTCTGCTTCCTGTCTAGGACGCTGCATTTTAAGACATCATCGTCAGCTGTCCACTTGCCGTCAGCTGTTAATATTCTGGTCTTTACTCAGCTTCAGGATCAGATTGATGAAAGTCGCCATCCTTTCCGGCTCGGTGTACGGCACGGCTGAAGAAGTCGCCCGGCATGCCGCAAAACTTCTAAATGCAGCAGGTTTCCAGGCTTGGCACAACCCGCGTGCGAGCCTCGCCGATGTCCTGGCATTCGGCCCCGAGGCGTTTCTTGCCGTGACCTCGACCACGGGCATGGGTGAGTTGCCGGATAACCTGCAACCGCTGTATTCGATGATTCGTGATCAATTGCCTGCTGCCTGGCGCGGTCTGCCGGGAGGGGTGATCGGTTTGGGCGATTCGAGTTACGGCGATACCTTCTGCGGCGGCGGTGAGCAGATGCGAGAGCTGTTCGCCGAACTGGGCGTGCGCGAAGTCCAGGAAATGCTGCGTCTGGACGCCAGCGAGAGCGTGACCCCGGAAACCGACGCCGAGCCGTGGCTTGCTCAGTTCGCTAGCGCTCTGCGCGGCTGAACGGGCTGTTGAATCTGTTCGCGGCCCCCTCTACTGGCGCCGATGCTTTGATATTGAATTGAACGTATTGATACGAAACTCAGCTCTGACCCGCTCGGCCAGTAAGCTGGCTGCCAATGCAACTACCCCAGGCCCGGTGGCTGACTAGACTGATTGGACGTTAGTAAAAATAATAAAAATCGAAAAACTGCCGAGGTCACTGCCGTGAGCGTAGCCCCCGTTCAATCGACACAGAATGTGAAAGACCAGGTCAGCGCCGCCGAGTGGCAGACCCGTGTGGATCTGGCAGCCTGCTATCGGCTGGTGGCGATGCATGGTTGGGACGATCTGATCTTTACCCACATTTCGGCCAAGGTGCCGGGCACTGAAGATTTTCTGATCAATCCCTTTGGTTTGATGTTTCACGAAATCACCGCGTCCAGTCTGGTGAAGGTCGATCAGGCCGGCAACAAGCTGATGGACAGTCCCTACGAGATCAATCCCGCGGGCTACACCATCCATAGCGCGGTGCATGAAGTGCGTCACGATGTGGTTTGCGTCCTGCATACCCATACGGCTGCTGGCGTGGCGGTTTCGGCACAGAAGCAAGGCGTGTTGCCGATCAGCCAGCAATCGCTGTTCGTGCTCGCAAGCCTTGCCTGTCACGGCTATGAAGGTGTGGCGCTGAATCACGAAGAGAAGGCGCGACTGCAAGCCGATCTCGGTGAAAACAATTTTTTGATGCTGCACAACCACGGTCTGCTGACCTGTGGCGGCACGATTGCCGATACCTTCCTGATGA
The DNA here is from genome assembly GCF_059418545.1 of Pseudomonas sp. GW821-FHT07G10. NCBI lineage: Bacteria > Pseudomonadati > Pseudomonadota > Gammaproteobacteria > Pseudomonadales > Pseudomonadaceae > Pseudomonas > Pseudomonas sp. GW821-FHT07G10. The sequence continues at coordinate 58,921 of NZ_JBWKQB010000004.1, forward strand.
TGTTCACCTTCCAGCGAGCCTGCGAAATCCAGGTGCTGGCGCAGAGCGGCGGGGCGGAGCTGATTACGATCGAGCCGCAGATTCTGGCAGGGGCCAAGGCCATGATCGCCGGGGTCACGAAAAGCGCTCAAGGCATGGGTGGCATGCTGGCCTGGCCAGCGCTGCTGCGCAAACTCGATAAACAAGACTCGGGATACAAACTCTAATGCATCTCGCCGAGATCCCTCTTTGTGTCTGGCGAAAGCGCGGGAAGAGCTTTGTGTTTCGCGGCCAGACCATTCGCTACTGGATGGCGGGGCAGGGTGAACCGCTGTTGCTGATTCATGGCTTCCCGACCGCCAGTTGGGATTGGCACTATCTCTGGCAGCCGCTGGCTCAGCGCTACCGGGTGATTGCCTGCGACATGCTCGGCTTTGGTGACTCGGCCAAACCGCGGGATCATGAGTACAGTCTGCTGGAACAAGCGGACCTGCAACAGGCGCTACTGGAGCATTTGGGTATCGAGCAGCCGGTGCATGTGCTGGCCCATGATTATGGCGATAGTGTTGCCCAGGAACTGCTTGCCCGTCATTACGAAGCCAGTATCCAAATTGCCAGTTGCGTGTTTCTCAACGGTGGGCTGTTCCCGGAAGCCCATCGTCCGGTGTTGATACAGAAACTCTTGCTCAGCCCCTTGGGCTGGATGATCGGCCGGGCGTTCAGCCGTGACAGGCTGGTCAAGAGCTTCAGCCAGATCTTCGGTCCTCAGACCCGGCCCAGCGAAAGTGTGCTGGATGACTTCTGGAGCCTGGTCGACAACAACCATGGGACGCGGATCCTGCACAAATTGATCAGCTACATCCCGGAGCGCCGGGTGCAGCGCGAGCGGTGGGTCAGCGCCATGCAGCGTGGTGACGTGCCGCTGCGGGTCATTGATGGTGAGGTCGATCCGGCTTCCGGTGCGCACATGGTTGTGCGCTACCGGGAGTTGATCCCGGAACCGGACACCATTCTACTGGCCCAGATCGGCCATTACCCCCAGACCGAAGCACCGGTGCAGGTGCTCAAACATTATCTGGATTTTCGTGACCAGCTTATTTCCCCACCCAGGAAAATGGCGTGCTCCTGAACTCGTTTCTACGAGGTTTTGCGTTCGACGATTCTCACTATCAGCCGCCAATCATCCCCCTGCCTTATCGCGCACCATTCAGCCTGCGCCGTGTTCATTGTGACCAGCAAGCCTGTGCCTGACACTCAACGTATTGTCCATTGGCCTGCTGGAGTTCCGTATGAATGAGTCTGTGCGCTTCGAAGATAAAGTCGTGATCGTCACCGGTGCAGGCGGTGGCCTCGGACGGGCTCATGCACTGCTGTTCGCTAAACATGGTGCAAAAGTGCTGGTCAACGATCTCGGCGGTTCGGCTCAGGGTGAAGGCGCAAACGCATCGGCGGCAGACCGTGTGGTGGCAGAGATTCGTGATGCAGGCGGGATTGCCCAAGCCAACCACGACTCGGTCACCGATGGCGACAAAATCGTTCAGAGCGCCATGGATGCATTTGGCCGTGTTGACGTAGTCGTAAACAACGCCGGTATCCTGCGGGACAAAACCTTCCACAAAATGGACGACAGCGACTGGGACCTGGTTTACCGCGTGCATGTCGAAGGCGCCTACAAAGTAACTCGCGCCGCCTGGCCGCATATGCGTGAGCAACGTTATGGCCGGGTTATCTTCACCGCCTCAACCTCAGGCATTTACGGCAACTTTGGCCAGTCCAACTATGGGATGGCCAAACTCGGCCTTTATGGCCTGACCCGTACGTTGGCCATCGAGGGCCGCAAGAGCAACATCCTGGTCAACGCTATCGCCCCCACCGGCGGCACGCGCATGACCGAAGGTCTGATTCCGCCGCAAGTCTTCGAACAACTCAAACCGGAACTGGTCAGCCCGCTGGTGGTGTACCTGGCCAGCGAAAATTGCCAGGAAACCTCCGGCCTGTTTGAAGTGGGCGGCGGCTGGATGGGCAAAGTCCGCTGGGAACGTAGTCTCGGGGCCGGGTTCGACCCCCGTGAAGGATTCGCCCCCGAAGATGTGGCCACCCATTGGCAGCAGATCTGCGACTTTGAAGGTGCAGCTCATCCGAAGGACAACATCGAAGCGTTGAAGGAAATGATGGAGAACTTGCAGAAGTATTCGCTTTAAGAAAAAGCAACAGGGTCAAGAACAAATGTTGACCCTGTTTGGTTTTTTATTATTCGATTTTAAAGCCAGGCTTGCCGTTCGCTGCTCTCCACTCTTTAATTTTTGCGAGAATGATTTCTGGAGTTGCTTCTTGCTCTGACGGTGCGTAATAAATTAAATCAGAGCCGTCGGGGTGCTCGGTCAACCGTTCAAAATCAAGCACAGCCTGTATTTGTTCGGCTTCTGTTGGATATTCTGAATTACAGATTTTTTTAATAAATAGCAGGAATTCATTTTCGGTATAATCAGAAAATATTTTGATGGACATGTTATTTTTCTCCTTTATGTATCTCGCCATGTCGTTTTGGGGTGACTATATGAATGTTGTCGATATCATATAATGCACCGTCTTTCGAAAGATGTTGTATGTGGTGTAGCTCAAATTTTACCTGGTCGCCAACTCTATCGCTTTTACGAGAGAACGGTGCCCGACCATTTTTCATTTCAAGGATGTTGTTACTAATGAACTGTTTAGACAGTTCAGTATCTTGAGCTACGGCTATCCATAAAGCCTCCCGAAAGTCCCTGAATCTCCTGAAAATTTTTCCCCGCAACTGATCCGCAATCTGCGAAGGAATGGGAGCACCTTCCCCTTGAGTCGCAGCGCCTAACCAAGTGCCTGAAACCGGCTGTCCGCTCCCACTGGCAACCCCGGGATCCCGGCGACGGTCGCTGAACATCGTAAAAACAGGAGGGAGCCCCGACTCAATCGGAAAAACGGTGATGAAGCCGCCAAAGCTGTACTGATCGGCTGACGGGAACGTATCGACTCGTCCTTCGGTCGGGGTGACGGTGGCGCCCTCATAAACGGGTACATCCGGCTCTGTAGCAGGAAAGGCGGTCGAGGCGTTTTCCGGTTTCACTATTGGCGTCCATGTCATGACTCTGGACGGTGAATCCGGGCTGTAAGAGGTGTAGATATTCTTGTGTGAGTCGAACGTGGCGAGTCTGGCAGATACTTTGGAAGGAACCGTTAGGCCGTCGGTTGCTGCAACAACGACTTCCACTTTTCCCCCAAAAGTCCTCGAACCGATAATCACCGGTAGTTCAATTTCCCCGCGAGCAACAGCAACCTCATGCAAGTCAGCCATAGAGTCAGAAGCCAGTTCTGACAGTGGGACGCTAATGGAATAGAGATCGCTGTTGCCCAACTTTGACGGGATGAGTAGCGCAGCGAATCCACCTACAATTGCACCCGCTGAAGCAGTTGCACCTGCAGTAACCGCGGACACCGCAGTGCGCAGGGCGGCTTTTAGCGCCAAGGAGATGGTCGGGTTGGTCGAGATCGTTCCGCTGGAGATGGTAAATACCGGGCCGAATGCCGCAGATGAACCCGCGTTGGCAAACGTGATGGCTCGCTGGCGGGCATGTTCCTCTGCCACTTTCTTCGCTTGCTGTTCCGCTTCCAGTCGTACCCGTTCGGCTTGCCGTTTAACTTCAGCCAGTGCCTCAAGACGAGCCTGTTCGGCGGCGATGTGCTGAGCAGCCGCTTTTGCAGCAGCCTCAGCCTGCTCGTTGGCCAATCGTTGAGCTTCTGCCAATGCTGCAACCCGCGCCTGCTCTCGAGCCCGGGCCTCTGCTTGCGCGTTGATGCGGGCCAATTCAGCAGCGACCCTCTGGGCTTCCTGTTCCGCAGCCATTCGTGCCTGATCATCTGCCTGCACAGCGCGGAGAAAGTTCTGCACATTGACGGATTGCTGGTTGAGCAACTGAATGGTTTGGGACAACAATCGTGCGTCGTGGGCCGCCCTGTACGACGTGGCCCACGCCTGCATCGCAATACCATCAGGGACGACCACCTTCTCCAGGGTCAAGGCTTTTGGGTAGAACTCCTGCAACGGCCTGTCAATTGGGTCGAAGCCATAAAATTCATTGGCGATAGTCGTTTTGTAATGGAACTCAGCCGTCTTTCGAATCAATAGTTTGTTACGCACGCCCAACTCGCGAATGATCGCTTCAGCGGGCGGAAGCGGGTTGGTTGGACCTTCCAGCCTTGTTGCGGCCAGTTCATTCTCAATGGTTTGCGGTAGTTGGTTGGATAGGGTTTTATACTCCTCTGCCAATGTCTTGACGGTGGTCCGCAGTGTGTGCAAATTTTTTCCGACTGCCGGCTGGAAGCCGAAATGGCCACTGTTAGGGAAATGTGGTGAAGTTGCGCTGGCGTTTCCAATGTCTGCGTTAACTTCGCCTGCCGAGCGACCCCGTGTGCCGTCGCGTCCATAATTAGAAGATGAAGGGGGAGTGCGAGGTATACCTCTATTTACAATAATATTTTTTTCTTGCGGCATATCGATTTCCTTTTCGATTCGAATACTCGAATGAGCATGTCGATATTTTTGTTTACGGCCATGCATGATCATTAACGTCGTCGCCATCCAAGGCGCCGAGAGATACTATAAATTCCACCGTATAAGCTGGGCAGGTGAGAGAATCCGACGGTGATGTAGGATTCGAGAAGTTTCACCTAGGAAATAAACCCACATAAAAAGGCCGCTGCAAAAGCAGCGGCCAAAGCAAGACGTGGATCAAGGAGCAACAAATCAACGTCAGTGAACACGGGGTGATGAGTCGAAAAAAAAGCTTCAAATCATCTGGATTCTGTCGCCAACGGGGTAGATTCATCACCCCTATCGTTTTGTGCTTTCAGGCCATTTGCCGTGAAAGCCCGGCAAGAATAAGGGCTTGAGCACAAGGGAAAAATAGCGATTCCAGACATGCACTGTTGCAGTCTGGGCAACAGCCCCCGACTACCCCGTAGCAGCTGCCGAAGGTTGCTGCCACACGTCCGGCATCACCTGGTTCCATGCGCTGCGCTGATAACCCTCCATCCAGCCCATCCATACCCCGTGCAAAACCTCGCCCGCTGCGGCCATTCATCCTTTAGAGGTACACCGCGAATACCTCCTTGGTGCGCTTATCGCTCCCCGCGTGGGGCAGTAGGGTGAGGCCTTCTGTCACTCACCGGGGAAGACGCATGACAAAAACAACAATGCGCGCCATCTTCAGGCCGCAGGCGCTGGCCGTCATGGTTGCCTTGGGTTGCTGCGCCCAGGCGCAGGCTGTGGGTGCGCAAACTCTCGATGCCTTCGTTTATCACAACTATTCCATCGCCGATCTGCCCGGCACGGTGCGGGCCGGTAAACAGGTGGTCAGTTGGGGGGGAAAGTACCTTCATCGGCAATTCGATCAACAGCATCAACCCGATTGACGTATCCGCTTTTCGCCGGCCCGGAGGGCAGATCAAGGAAGGTCTGGTTCCGGTCAACATGCTGTTCGCCTCGCAAGGGTTGACCAACCAACTGACGGTGGAAGGTTTCTACCAACTGGAGAGGGATCAGATCGTTGTCGATAACTGCGGCACCTTCTTCGCGAACGACGTCGTGGCGAACCGCTGTAAAACCGGTTACGCCGTCGGCAGCCCGGCAATCCGGCCGCTGGAACCGCTGGCGGCGGCGTTCGGTCAGGGCTTCGATGTCAGTTCCGAGGGCGTTATCGTGCCCCGGGGCGCCAACCGCGATGCCCGCGACTCAGGACAGTGGGGCACAGCAAGCTTGGGGTGGAGCGCCGGACTCAGGCGGTGGCGAAGGCCAAGCAGCTGGGGCTGATGTGATGTGTATATGCCTTTAATATTAGATGTTCTTAAACTCAGTGAGCGAGTCTTAAGCAAACAAAGTGCGTGACTCGACGTAGGCTGTGTGGGCTTATGATGTTCTTTTTACGAAATCATACATATTTCACTGAGCGATGCTTTTGTAATCGGCTATAAATTTATTCGCGGCAAGAATAAGTGGTGCCTTGAATCTGCTCTGCCGGTCCATCCTTAATTAACCAAAGGGAGTCTTCGGAGCCGATTTGTCCCTTGCGAACAGTATGAGGTGGTTTGTAAGTAACGTTTGATTATCAGAAGTCTCATGTATTGATATTCCAGGCTTGGAGTCTGGGCACGTGAGCGTTAAAAGGAGCAGTTATGAGTGACCAATATTTTCACAAGAATGATCCGCGTATTGCCGAGCTTCACAAAGGCCATATTGCCCATGCAGTGCGTGTACTCTTGGGTGAGCGTCTTGAAAAGCTGGGGCTTCACCCTGAGAGGACATACATCACCAGTGTTGATAATCTTGTCTCTCAGCAAATTTTTGGATCGCGAACGCTGTTCGACGAGGTGCTGGAGAAGGTTCAGGAGAACGATCGACCCACGTATAGCCAAGGGAATGTCGGTATTTTTACCGAGTCGTATTCGTTTGCACCTGAACATAAGGTGAAGGGGTTGGACATTATTCAGTTTGAAAACATGCTCATCAACATCGTCGATGTATTGAATTAACGATGTTGACGCTGCGCCGGACGATTCTGTTGAACCGTCCGGTCAGCGCTCATACCCCATTCTCCAACTCACCGCCTGCGTCGCCGCCAACAAACGCTGCGCTGCCGGGCCATTCTCATCGGCATGAAACAATGACGTCGGCCCGACCACCGTCAGCACCGCCGCCACATTTCCGACCGCGTTGAACACCGGTGCCGACAACGCGTCCACACCCGGCATCAACAGGCCATGGACATGATGCAGACCGCGTAAACGGATCTGTTCGCACACTGCCGCGTAAGCCTTCTCATCGGCCAGCAGATGACCAGCGCTCGCTTTCAGTTCCTGCTCGCGCAACTCGATGGTTTCGCGGTTCGGCAGGAAAGCGCTGAACACCAACCCTGTCGATGAGCTGAGCAATGGCAATACCGAGCCCAATTGTGTGACCACCGTCACTGCGCGCACCGCCGGTTCGATATGCACCACGGTCGCACCCTGATTACCCCATACCGCGAGAAAGCACGTTTCGTTCAGCTCGTCGCGCAACTCGGCCAGCGGCAGCGCGGCGACTTTCAGCACGTCCATACTGCTAAGAGCGGCCAAACCCACGCGCAATGCTTCACGGCCCAGGCCGTAATGGTTGGTGGCGGTATTTTGCTCAGCAAAACCGCTGGCAATCAGCGCCTGCAAATAGCGATGGACCTTGCTCGCCGGCATCTGCACGTGTTCGGCCAGACGCGACAAAGAAGTGGCCGGCGACAGTTCCGCCAAGGCCTTGAGGATGTCAGTACCGACCTCGGCCGAGCGGACTTTCTGTTTACCGTTGCTGTCGCTGGTGTTCTTTTCCATGGAGGCGGTGTGATCCCGAGACGAATGGACGTCTTTATAGCTTGACGCTCAATACCAATCAAATTACGTTATGCGTAATCTAATTACGATAAAAACAATGCAGGCGTGCTGAGACTTCTGGATCGGAAGGTACAGCGCTCTGCTCACTCCACTCAGGAGGCTCCATGGACCTCGATTCCTCGGCGCAAGCCTTGGCTTATCAGTCAGGCTTTGGCAACGAATTCAGCAGTGAAGCGCTGCCTGGCGCATTGCCCGTCGGCCAGAATTCTCCGCAAAAAGCGCCCTACGGTCTCTACACCGAACTCTTCTCCGGCACCGCGTTCACCATGGCTCGCAGCGAAGCGCGGCGCACCTGGATGTACCGCATTCAGCCATCGGCCAACCACCCGGCGTTCGTCAAGCTGGATCGGCAACTGGCGGGTGGCCCGCTGGGTGACGTCACGCCTAATCGCCTGCGCTGGAACCCGTTGGACATTCCCGGCGAACCGACCGATTTCATCGACGGTCTGGTGAGCATGGCTGCCAACTCGGTGGCGCAGAAGCCGGCCGGGATCAGTATCTATAACTACCGCGCCAACCGCTCGATGGAGCGGGTGTTCTTCAACGCCGACGGCGAGTTGCTGGTGGTGCCGGAGCAGGGCCGTCTGCGTATCGCCACCGAACTGGGTGTGCTTGAGCTGGAACCGCTGGAAATCGCCGTGCTGCCTCGCGGTCTGAAATTCCGTGTCGAGCTGCTCGATGCCCAGGCTCGCGGCTACATCGCCGAGAACCATGGCGCACCCCTGCGCCTGCCGGACCTGGGGCCGATTGGCAGCAACGGCCTGGCCAATCCGCGGGACTTCCTGACCCCGGTCGCCCATTACCAAGACCTCAAGCAGCCCACTACCCTGGTGCAGAAATTCCTCGGCGAACTCTGGGGTTGCGAGCTCGATCATTCGCCGCTGAACGTGGTCGCCTGGCACGGTAACAACGTGCCATACAAATATGACCTGCGGCGTTTCAACACGATCGGCACGGTCAGCTTTGACCATCCCGATCCATCGATCTTCACCGTCCTTACGTCGCCGACCAGTGTCCACGGCCTGGCCAACCTCGACTTTGTGATCTTCCCGCCACGCTGGATGGTGGCCGAGAACACCTTCCGTCCACCGTGGTTCCACCGCAACTTGATGAACGAGTACATGGGGCTGATCCAGGGCAGTTACGACGCCAAGGCCGAAGGCTTCCTGCCGGGTGGTGCGTCCTTGCACAGCTGCATGAGCGCCCACGGGCCAGACGGCGAGACCTGCACCAAAGCGATCGCCGCTGAGCTTTCGCCGAGCAAGATCGACAACACCATGGCTTTCATGTTCGAAACCAGTCAGGTGCTGCGCCCGAGTCGCTTCGCCCTCGACTGCCCGCAGTTGCAGAATGACTACGATGCTTGCTGGGCGTCGTTGCCCGCTACCTTCAATCCGAACCGGAGATAACCGATGAATCAGCCAACCATCACCCGTAGCTGGGTTGCCTCCGCCAACGGCCACGCCGATTTCCCGCTGCAAAACCTGCCGTTGGGTGTGTTCAGCATCAACGGTTCTGCACCCCGCAGCGGCGTGGCGATCGGTGAGCACATCTTTGATCTGGAAGCGGCGCTGGAGGCCGGTCTGTTTGACGGCGCAGCACGCACGGCGGTCGAAGCTACCCGCGGCGGCCAGTTGAACGCGTTCTTCGAGCTGGGCCGCAGTGCTCGTCTCGCTTTGCGCGAACGTCTGCTGGAACTGTTCGCCGAAGGCAGCACCCTGCATGGCAAGATCGAAGCCCAGGGCGCGAAGTTGCTGCCACTGGCTGCGAACTGCCAAATGCACTTGCCAGCGAAGATCAATGATTACACCGACTTCTATGTCGGCATCGAGCACGCACAAAATGTCGGCAAACTGTTCCGTCCCGACAACCCGCTGCTGCCGAACTATAAATATGTACCGATCGGCTACCACGGCCGCGCATCGACCATTCGCCCGTCCGGCACCGACGTGCGTCGGCCGAAAGGCCAGACCCTGCCGGCCGGTCAGACCGAGCCGACTTTCGGCCCCTGTGCGCGCCTGGACTATGAGCTGGAACTGGGTATCTGGATCGGTCAGGGCAACGCCATGGGCGACTCGATTGCCATTGGCGATGCTGCGGAGCACATCGCCGGTTTCTGCCTGCTCAACGACTGGTCGGCGCGGGATATCCAGGCGTGGGAGTACCAGCCGCTGGGTCCATTCCTGTCCAAAAGCTTCATCACCAGCATCTCGCCGTGGGTGGTGACGGCCGAAGCCCTGGAGCCATTCCGTCGTGCCCAACCGGCCCGTCCGGAGGGCGATCCACAGCCGCTGCTGTATCTGCTCGACAAGCGTGATCAGGCCACCGGTGCCTTCGATATCGAACTGGAAGTGCTGTTGCTGACCGAGTCGATGCGCGAACAGAACCTGCCGGCCCATCGCCTGACTTTGAGCAACACTAAACACATGTACTGGACCGTGGCGCAGATGGTTGCGCACCACAGCGTCAACGGCTGCCAGCTGCAGGCCGGCGATCTGTTCGGTTCGGGCACCCTGTCGGGGCCGGAGAATGGTCAGTTCGGCAGCCTGCTGGAAATCACCGAGGGCGGCAAAAAGCCGATCGAACTGGCGTCGGGCGAAGTGCGTAAATTCCTCGAAGACGGCGACGAAATCATCCTGCGTGCTCGCTGCAGTGCTGACGGTGTTGCCTCCATCGGTTTCGGCGAATGCCGCGGCAAAATCCTGCCGGCACGTTAGGAGGTTCTAGCCATGGAACTCTATACCTACTATCGCTCGACTTCGTCCTATAGGGTGCGCATCGCGCTGGCGCTCAAGGGGCTGGATTACCAGGCGTTGCCGATCAACCTGATCGCCGGCCAAGGTGGTGAACATCGGCAGCCGGCGTACCTGAGTGTCAACCCGCAGGGCCGCGTACCGGCCTTGCGCACCGATGAAGGCGACTTGTTGATTCAGTCACCGGCGATCATCGAGTACCTCGAGGAACGTTATCCACAGGTGCCGTTGCTGTCCAAAGATCTGGCCACCCGCGCGCACCAGCGTGGGGTGGCAGCGTTGATCGGTTGCGACATTCATCCGTTGCACAACGTCAGCGTGCTCAACCTGCTGCGCCAATGGGGCCATGACGAGGTTCAGGTGGTGCAGTGGATCAGTCACTGGATCACCCAAGGGCTGGCGACGGTCGAGCACTTGATCGGCAACGAAGGTTACTGCTTTGGCAGCGAGCCGGGGTTGGCGGATGTCTACCTGATCCCGCAGGTGTATGCGGCCGAACGGTTCAACATTTCCCTTGAGGGCTATCCACGGATTCGTCGGGTGGCCGCGTTGGCTGCTCAGCATCCGGCGTTTCTCAAGGCGCATCCGGCGCAGCAACCCGATACACCGTAGCGTGAGGGTTGATGATCGTTTGATGATCGTTTGATGATCGTTCCCACGCTCTGCGTGGGAATGCCGCCATGGACGCTCTGCGTCCGTCGTCAATTCAGACTCAATGCACAATCGAATTAGGCGGTAAATGCCCCAACCGCTCGGTCAGTCGCAACCGCTGTATCGGGTCTTCACTGAGCAGCAACGCATGCTCAAGATCGAAGCGCTCGGCATTTGGGCAATCCAGACGTTGATACAGGCTGGCGCGGGCCAGGTAATCGGCTGCGCTGGCGTTACCCAGCTCCAGCACACGTTCGGCGTCGATCAGTGCGCCGAGGTTGTCGTCGTTGGCGAGATGTAACTGGCGCAGGTTGCGCGACAGGCGCTGCAACATGTGAATCGGTTCGGCGGTGAGTAAATGCTCTGCGCCAAGCTTCATGTTCGGACCATATTGGCGTTGCAGCAGCTCACGGCAATCATTGGGATATAGCCGTCGCCCGCCGCACGGGTCGAGCAGATGGTCAGTACCAGGCACTCGCAGCAGGAAATGCCCCGGGAAGTTGACGCCGACCAGGGGGATTTCCAGACGCCTGGCCAGCTCCAGGGCAACCAACCCCAGCGCCAGCGGTTGTCCGCGTCTGCGTTCCAGTACTTTATCGAGCAGTGCAGCCTGGGGTCGCAGCGGGGTGGAATCATCCTGTGCAAAGTGCAGGTCATTCATACGGCGCAACAAGGGCTGCCCGAGCTCAGACACCGGCAACATCGGCAAACCGGAGCTGACCCGTTGCTGCAGCTCTATGAAGTTGTGCAACAGCACCTCTGGCTCTACCGCCGGATCGTGCTCGACAGCGATCCACAGTGCCGCTTCAAAGAGCGCCGGTGGAGAGCGTTGCAGACAGGCGAAAAAAGCTTGGCGGGGGGTCATCAAAATCTCCGGTGAATGCCTCGTTTTAGCCCCGTCGCCGGCTTTCGTCCAGTGCCGTGCGCATGACGTTGCAGGTTATGTCTGAAAGCCTTCAAACAGCCTCGGCTTATTCCCGTGTGCTTCAGCAATCTTTTACCGGAAGCCTATACTGGCGACATAAGCTTTATTCGGGAGCCCGATGATGTTTGCTCTCATGCAAAGCACTCGCCTTGAATCGCTGCACCTGAGCGTCGACCCAAAGACCGGGTTGAAGGCGGTGATTGCCATTCATTGCAGTCGCTTGGGACCAGCCCTGGGCGGTTGTCGTTACCTTGCCTACCCCGACGACGAAAGCGCTGTGGTCGACGCTGTGCGTCTGGCCCAGGGAATGAGTTACAAGGCTGCATTGGCCGGTCTGCCTCAAGGCGGCGGCGTAGCGGTGATCGTTCGCCCGCCTCATGTCGAAAGTCGCGCCGCCTTGTTTGAATCTTTCGGCCGCTGCATCGAACAGCTTGACGGTCGCTACATCACCGCCATCGACAGTGGTACCTCGGTTGCCGACATGGATTGCATTGCCCAACAGACCCAGCATGTCACCAGCACCACCGCTGCGGGCGATCCTTCGCCGCACACCGCCATGGGCGTGTTCGCCGGAATCCGCACCACTGCCATGGCCCGTTTGGGCAGCGATAACCTTGAAGGTTTGCGCATTGCCATTCAAGGTTTGGGTAATGTCGGCTTTGCACTCGCCGAGCAATTGCACGCCGCAGGTGCCGAATTGCTGGTCAGCGACATTGACCCCGGCAAAGTACAGTTGGCCATGGAGCTATTGGGGGCTCATCCAATTGCCAATGAAGCGCTGCTCAGCACCCCGTGCGACATTCTCGCGCCTTGCGGTCTGGGTGGTGTGCTCAACAGCCACAGCGTCGCCCAATTGCGCTGCGCGGCGGTAGCCGGTTCCGCGCACAATCAGCTGACCAACCTGCTAGTCGCCGATCAACTGGAAAATCGCGGGATTCTGTATGCACCGGATTACGTGATCAATTCCGGCGGGTTGATTTACGTTGCGTTGAAACATCGTGGCGAAGAGCTGACGACCATTACCGCTCACCTCTCGAAAATCGGCGCACGGCTGACCGAAGTCTTCGCCCACGCCCAGGCCGAAAAACGCTCCCCGGCGCGGGTGGCTGACGAGTTGGCGGAGCGCCTGCTATACCGATAGGAGAGAGCAAAGACCCCACGACGGCCGACTTGCTCGAAAGGCCCGCGCCACAAGCACCGGGCTCAACAGCATCACGCTTATCCGGCGTGCAAGGAGCGGTGCCATGCCCAATAAGGTCGACCTTCCCTATACCCGCTATTTATCTCCCGACGGCAAACTGCTTGGTGAGCTTCCTGCCTGGGCGGATGATTTCAACCTGCTGACGCGCCTCTACCGGCAGATGGTGTTGACGCGCCTGTTCGATCAGAAAGCCGTTGCTCTGCAACGCACCGGGCGCATTGGGACTTACGCGCCGACCCTGGGCCAAGAGGCGATCGGCGTCGCGATTGGCAGCCTGATGCGAGCCGAAGATGTGCTGGTGCCCTATTACCGCGACACCGCCGTGCAATTGATGCGCGGGGTACGCATGGAAGAAATTCTCCTGTATTGGGGGGGCGACGAGCGCGGCAGTGACTTTGCCGAACCTGCGGTGGCCCAGGATTTCCCCATCTGTGTGCCGATCGCGACCCAGGCGCTGCATGCCTGTGGCGTCGCCAGTGCATTCAAGATCCGTGGCGAGCATCGGGTGGTGGTGACCACCTGTGGCGACGGCGCCACCAGTAAAGGTGATTTCCTCGAAGCCCTCAACGTGGCCGGAGCCTGGCAGTTACCGGTGGTGTTCGTGGTCAACAACAACCAATGGGCGATCTCGGTACCGCGGCGGATTCAGTGCGGCGCGCCGACTCTGGCGCAGAAGGCGATTGGCGCCGGGTTCCACGGCGAGCAGGTCGACGGCAATGACATGCTCGCGGTGTATGAGCGCATGCAAATCGCCCTCGAGCGGGCTCGTCACGGTAAAGGCCCGGTACTGCTGGAATGCCTGAGTTATCGCCTCGGCGACCACACCACCGCGGACGACGCCACGCGTTACCGCCCGGCCGATGAGGTCAAGCAAGCCTGGCTTGAAGAACCGATCAAACGCCTGCAAACCTTCATGGCCGGGCAGGGTGTCTGGGATGAAGGTCGCGAGCAGGCGCTGATCGCCGAATGCCAGGGTCTGGTGCAGCGTGCTGTGGATAACTTCGATGCGGCTGGCAATCAACCGCCGGAAGCGGTGATGCGATACGTCTATGCACAGTGGCCGGCGGCCTTGGCGGAACAGCGCGAATGGTTTCTCGAAAGGATTGCGCGGCGCGCGGGAGGTTCGGCTCATGAGTAACGAAAAAGTCAGCCTCCTGGAAGCCGTGAACCTGGCCATGCACCGGGCCATGAGCGAAGACGAAAATGTCATCGTCCTCGGCGAAGACGTCGGCGTGAACGGCGGTGTGTTTCGCGCCACCCAAGGATTGCGGGACAGCTTCGGCTTCAAACGGGTCATTGACTCGCCACTGGCGGAAACCATGCTCGGTGGACTCGTGGTGGGCATGGCCGCTCAAGGCTTGAAACCGGTGGTGGAAATCCAGTTCATGGGTTTTATCTACGCCACCATGGAGCACTTGGTGTCCCACGCCAGCCGCATGCGCAACCGCACGCGCGGGCGGATCACTTGCCCGATGGTAATGCGCTCGCCGATGGGCGCCGGAATTCGTGCGCCGGAGCATCACAGCGAAAGTACCGAAGCATTGCTTGCGCATATTCCGGGGCTACGGGTGGTGATTCCATCGTCGCCGGCAAGAGCCTATGGCTTGCTGCTGGCGGCCATCGATGATCCCGATCCGGTGGTGTTTCTCGAGCCAACCCGGCTCTATCGCATGAACCCGCAACCGCTGGTCGATGACGGCAAACGCCTGCCGCTGGATACCTGCTTCACCCTGCGCGAAGGCAACGACATCACCTTGATCAGTTGGGGCGCCAGCGTCATGGAAACCTTGCAGGCCGCCACCGCGCTGGCCGAGCAGGGCGTTTCGGCGGAGGTAATCGATGTCGCCTGCGTCAAACCTTTGGATCTCGACACCCTTGAAGCCTCGGTACGCAAGACCGGTCGCTGCGTGATCGTCCATGAAGCACCACGCTCCTGTGGCGTCGGCGCGGAAATCGCTGCGAGCCTCTACGAGCGGGTATTGCTGCAATTGCAGGCACCGATCCAGCGAGTCACCGCGCCGGATATTCCGCCACCGCTGTATCGGCTCGAACACCTGTATATCCCCAGCGTCGAGGACATCCTTTACGCCTGCGATACCGCGCTGAATTTCGCTTGAGCCCGAGGAGGGAGCAATGAAATATTTCAAACTGCCCGATCTGGGCGAGGGTCTGCAGGAAGCGGAGATTGTCGAGTGGCACGTCAAGGTCGGCGATACGGTGAAAGCCGATCAACTGCTGGTCTCGGTGGAAACCGCCAAGGCCCTGGTGGATATCCCCGCGCCCTATGACGGTGTGGTGGCAAAAACCTACGGCGGCGAAGGCGACATCCTGCATGTTGGCGAGCCCTTGCTTGGCTATGAAGGCGAAGCGGATGCGGGCACCGTGGTCGGGCGCCTCGAAGGCGGCGGCGATAGCCAGGACGATCAGTTTTTCGTTGGTGCCGCGCCCTCGACCCGCGAACACATGGCTACTCGCGCCACCCCGGCGGTGCGGCAACTGGCACGGCAACTGGGTGTCGACTTGAGTGCGCTGAGCGGTTCCGGCGCTGATGGCTTGATCACCCGCAGCGATGTCGAGAATGCGTCCCAGACCGAGCGCGACAAATTCGGCGGCGATAAGCTGCGTGGCGTACGTCGCAGCATGGCGTTGAACATGGCCAGGTCCCACGCTGAAGTGGTGCCGGTGACAATCTTCGGTGATGCCGATTTGCATCGCTGGGGGCACGCCAGGGATCCGTTGATTCGTCTGGCCAAGGCCATGGCCGCCGCTTGTGCGGTGGAGCCAGTGCTCAACAGTGCGTTCGACGGCAAGTCACTGTCGATCAAGCAGCACGAAACACTCGACCTGGGGATCGCCGTGGACACACCGGATGGCTTGTTCGTGCCGGTGCTGCGTGACGTGGGCAATCGTAAATCGGCAGACCTGAAAGAGGGCATGAGTCGTTTGCGAGCTGACGTGCAGGCTCGCTCGATACCGCCCAAGGAGATGATGGGCGCGACCCTGACGCTGTCCAATTTCGGCACCTTGTTCGGGCGTTATGCCAACCCCGTAGTGGTGCCGCCGCAAGTGGCAATCCTCGCTGCCGGCGGGATTCGCGACGAACCGGTGGCGGTGAACGGCAAGGTGGCGGTGCATCCGGTGCTACCGCTGTCATTGACCTTCGATCACCGGGCAGTCACGGGAGGCGAAGCGGCGCGCTTCTTCAAGGCGTTGGTCGAGGCTCTGGAAAAGCCTGAGGATTAGACTTTTCATTCGCCCATGAAAAAGGCCCTGAGCCATTTGACTCAGGGCCTATTCAATTCGGGCGTTGCTTACTTGGCGGACTTGGCGGCTTTCGCGGGCTTAACGGGTTCAGCCGCTTTAGTCGCTTCAGTCGCTTCAGTTGTTTCAACCACTTCAACCACTTCAACCGATTCAGCTACTTCAGCTACTTCAGCCGGCACGTTGAGCAACTCGGACAGTGCATCCGGTTGGCTCTTGAATGCCCTGGCGAACACATCGCGGTTTTTCGCCATGTAGATCCCGGCTTCTTCCACTTGCTGTTCGGTCAGCGACGGAACCGCTTTTTGCAACACTTCAGCCAGCAACTCAGCCAGTTCGAGCATTTTGTCATGACGGTCAGCTTCGGCTTTATCCATGAACAAGCGCTCCAGATCTCGGCTGCTGCGGTATACCACTTCGACGGCCATTCACCACCTCACATGCCTTTACGATAGTTGTCTTGGCGACTACTGTATTTTTATACAGCTAAAAGGATAAGCGAATCCCTGCGCTTTGGGTAGTGGCTTTTTAATGTAGCCGGGATTTTGGGTTTGTCAGGTAAACCGAGGTGCCTCATTCGCGGGCAAGTCGGATCGCCGCACCGCTCGCTCCTACAGGTACTGCGTTCATGTAGGAGCGAGGCTTGCCCGCGATGGCGCCGGTACAGGTGCCGCAGAAAAGTGCCTCATATCACCCCGTCACCATCTCACTTCTCAGGCTCTGGCCTTTTTTCTGCATGCAGAGAAACCGTCACGTCAAACCCGCATGATCTGGTCGAACCGACCTAAGGAAATACCATCGTGAAAATCAATTGGGCCGAGAACCTTCGCCAAAATGTCCATCAGCTGGCCGAGTCGCTGGGCAATCTGTTCGTCGAAACGTTCCACTACCTGGCGCTGTTCGCCATTGGTGCGGTGACGGCCTGGGCGGCGGTGATAGAATTCTTGCAGATGATCGAGGCGGGTCACATCAAGATCGATGACATTCTGCTGCTGTTCATCTACCTCGAACTGGGGGCGATGGTCGGGATTTACTTCAAGACCAACCACATGCCAGTGCGCTTCCTGATCTATGTGGCGATCACCGCGCTGACCCGCCTGCTGATTTCCAATGTCTCCCACCACAATCCGCCAGACGTGGGCATTATTTATCTGTGCGGCGGGATTCTGCTGCTGGCATTTTCGATTCTGGTGGTGCGCTACGCCTCGTCGCAGTTCCCCTCGGTGAAGATTGCGAACCCGCAGCGCAAAGCCGGTGCGGGTTCCAGCGAGCATTCGGAAATCGAGGAGGGCGAGCGTTAATTCCGCATTGCCAGAGGGGGCTGACCGCCCGGCCAGCTCTTGCGTGGAGGAGATGGAAGTTTGAGGTTGTCGCTGTCGGTCATCGCCTCGAGAATTGCCATGGCGCTGTGGCCCTGTTCGATGGCAATGCCGAACTGAATACTTTGCACCAGTCGTTTCAGGCGCTGCGGGTCGTTGCGTTGCTCGATGCTGATCATGCGTTTGGCCACCACACGGCCAGCGTTGGAAAGGGTCAGCATGATGCTGCCGTCGAGCCCTTGAATGCTCAGATTGACCTGATAATGCGGGGCAAAAGCATCGGTAATGATCTGAAAAGGATTGTCCATAATGCGTCACCGCGTGATTGGATCTTGCAGTCATTGACCGGTCGTGATCGGGATTGGTTCGTACTTCCAGACCATCGGCAGGCCGTTCGCTGAGGTTTCATAAGTCCATTTTCCTCCTGACCGACAAAGCAAAGGGCATGCCGGGAAAATCGTCAGACAATAGACCGGCAATAAAAAGGCGGGCTCACGGGCCTAATGCCAGTCAGTTAAGGAATTTCAGGTTCAGCACTGTCCCCCGTAGCAGCTGCCGAAGGCTGCGTCCGGCGGCGAAGCCGTCGCAAATCCTGCTTCCACGATTTGTCTGGAATACCGCAGTGACTGTTTTACGACTGCTGCGCAGCCGGACGCAGGCTTCGCCAGCTGCTACGGTTCGCGTAATGTCTTGACTGACTGGCATTAGGCTCACGGGCCCGCCTTTCAAAACACTGCCCGTTTCAGGGCATGAACGAGAAGATGATCGCCGAAAGCGCCACCAAACCGATCACGACCACGAACACGTTCGACAGCTGCCCGGAGCACTGGCGCAGCGCCGGCACCCGGCGAATCGCATACATCGGTCATCAGTATCGCCTGATTATTGTTTTTACTGGGGCTCACGGAAAAAGGACGGTTAAGGAGTGCTCGTCAGCATTCCACCCAGCTCACCGCCAGGCCGCCCCGTGAAGTTTCTTTGTATTTGTCATGCATGACGGCGCCGGTATCGCGCATGGTGCGGATCACCCGCTCCAGGGAAATGAAGTGTTTGCCATCGCCGCGCCAGCACCGGAAATCGAGGCGTTTTTCTTGCACAGAATCCCCACCGCTGCCGCGCCGAGGAAGAACGCTACGACATCGTCATCGCAGGCTTCGGGATTGAACTTCATGTAGTAATGCAGCACTGCGGGGATGATTCCGGCGGCGCCGGCGGGCGGTGCATGACTGGCTGGTGGAGGAGGCGGGGATTTTTCGCAGCATGCACCCGTTGGGCGAGGGGCAATTGTGAAAATTGGAGAGGGAGAGCCGAGGCGACCCAACTCCCGACATTAACAGTGCTTTTGCGTGTTGTCCGGCTTTTTTTGTGAATGAAAATTTATCTTTTTTTAGGGGTTGAATTGTTCTGCGCGCAGCCCGACTCTGTAAGCAAGAGGTCACGGTCATCACGCCTCAAGGCGTTGCCGGGGAACCTCTCGCGAGCTAGCTGAAATAAGGGATGAACTATGCAAATCCAAGTCAATAGCGATAACCATATTCAAAGCAGCATCCGACTGGAGGAGTGGGTACGTACTACCATTGAGAGCACGCTCGAACGTTACGAAGAAGATCTGACACGGGTCGAGGTTCACCTGCGGGACGAGAACGGCGACAAACCGGGTCCCCACGATATGCGCTGCCAGCTTGAAGCGCGGCCAAAAGGCCATCAACCGATTTCGGTCACCCATAAAGCCGATACGCTGGACCAGGCGATCGAAGGTGCAGCCACCAAGCTTGAGCACGCGCTGGAGCATCTGTTCGGCAAACTGCGCGGTAAACGCGCCACCGTGACGCCAATCCAGACTGGCGCTCATGCAGATGCGCTGCTTGAAGAAGAGTTTCTGGAAAATGAACAGGCCGCGCTCAATAGCTGACGCCTGACATACCTTTACCACCCCAATGAAAACGGGCCTGCAATCGCAGGCCCGTTTTGTTTTTGGCAATTGGTGCCTCACATTGATCGTTCCCACGCTCTGCGTGGGAATGCAGCCCGTGACGCTCCGCGTCACAGCCAAAGTGGACGCAGAGCGTCCAGTGAGGCATTCCCACGCAGAGCGTGGGGACGATCAACGCCGATGCAAAAACCTCAAAGATTGCGTGCGATGCTCAAGGCCGAATAGGTCTGGGCGACGGGCATGATTTCGATGGAGTTGATGTTCATGTGTTCCGGTTGCTGGGCAATCCATGCCACGGTATTGGCCAAATCCTGCGGCAGGATGGCGTCGACGTCCTTGTACAGTGCCGCGACCGCTTCCAGGTTGCCATCCAGGCGCACCACGGAGAAATCCGTCCCCGAGCAAAGCCCCGGTTCGATATTGGTCACGCGCACTTTTGTCCCCGCAAGGTCTGCCCGCAGGTTCAGGCTGAACTGCTTGACGAAGGCTTTGCTGGCGCCATATACGTTGCCGCCGGGGTAGGGGTAAGTACCGGCAATTGAGCCGATGTTGATGATCAGGCCGGTATTGGCTTCGACCATGGCGGGTAGAATCTTGTGCGTGACCATCGTCAACCCGGTGATGTTGGTTGCGATCATCCGCTCCCAGTTCTGTGCGTCGGCGTTTTGTGCCCGTTCGATGCCCAGAGCCAGACCGGCATTGTTCACCAATACATCAATCTGCAAAGACGAATCGCGAATGGTTTCGATAGCTGCATCCAGCGATGCCGGATCCGTGACATCCAGGGTCAGGGGAATGAAGTTCTCTCCCAATTCCTGCTCAAGTTCCGCCAGCTTGTCAGTGCGGCGTGCGCCACCAATGACGCAATAACCGTCAGCAATCAGTTTACGGCAGATGGCTTTGCCGAACCCGGCGGATGCGCCGGTTACAAATGCGGTTTTCATGGTGTTCTCCCGTTGAAAAAAATCAGGCCAGGTACTTCACGCCAAGACTGGCGAACAGACAGAGCATCGACAGCACCAGCACTTGGCGCACCACCTCGTTACCCTTGCGGATCGCCAGGGCGCTGCCCACGTGATTACCCAGGATGTTGCACAGCACCAGTGGCAGTGCCAGCAGATAGACGACTTTGCCGGCCATGACGAAGGCCACCAATGCACCAATGTTCGAGGCGAAGTTGAAGGTTTTGGAATTGGCGGAGCTCGATACCAGATCCATCTTCAACAGGTAATGAAAGGCGATGATGAACATGCTGCCGGTGCCTGGCCCAAAGAAGCCGTCGTAGAAACCGATCACCAGGCAGGTCAGCGGGACCACGGTGTAGAGCACCCGATTGCTCAGGGTGTGTTCTGCAACGGGGCGATCTTTGGGGGTCAGGAAAATCAGGATGCCGATCGGAATCAGCGCGAGGATGATTTTTCCCACGGTTTCCTGAGAGATTGAAATGATCAGGTGCGCCCCGAGGTAGGCACCCAACAGGGAAAACGGTACCCCGACCAGTGCCACTTTCCAGACCATTTTGCTATTGGCCAGAAAGTTTCTGATAGCGGCGATCGTGCCCAGGGTGCTGACCAGTTTTTCCTGACCGAGCGCGACCTGAGGCGGCAACCCGACCAACAGGAAACCCGGCACCAGAAACAACCCGCCACCGCCGGCGATGCTGTCGACAAAGCCTGCGACAAAGGCGATCGATCCCAGCATCAGGATCGCGAATATCCAGTGTTCAGCCCAAAAAGATCCCAGCAATTCCATGGTGATACCTGACGAGTGTGAGTTGAAAAATCAAGAAAGGACTTCGTACAGATGATCGGCGCGGGTGAAGCGCACCCGGTTCAAATCGTTGACGGCGAACAGGCGCATCAACCAGCGATCGGCGCCGTCGTTCTGCGGTTCGAAACCATCGCGGGCATGCAGCACGCGCTGATTTTTAAAGATCATGAAGTCGCCCGGCAGCAGCAGATGCGGCTCGTCGAATTGCCGCGATTCCACCAGGGTTTTCAGGGCATTGAGCGCGCATTGCGCCTGGGTGTTCATGGCATAGGTGTTTTCGCAGTCGAAGCGGCACAGCCATTCACCGGACGAGCCACGCACCAGCACCGGCAAGTTGGCCGTGGTGCGGCGATTGCTGGCGAAGGAATCGGGACGTCTGATCTCGAACTGCGGCAACGTCAGTGCGTGGACGGTTTGCGTCGGCAGGGCTGCAACGACATCGTCGACGTTGACCAGTGTGGTGTTGATCCGCGGGTCGCAACGCATGCCGAAGAACGACAGGTATTCCGGGCAGCAAGACACCGCGTCGACGTTTTCCGAAGAGAGTGGAAGGTCAGGATTGTCCACGTGATAAGAGAAGCGCAGCTTCGAACCATGGGAGCTTTTCTGGGTGCCCGAGGCGCGTGCCGGAATTACGTGACGGAACAGTCGTCCATCGTTCTCGCCTTCGTACACCACCGGGTTGATGCCCAGCAGACTGTGCATGGACAGGCTCACCAGGCAAGCCACTGGTGTGCTTTTCGGGCTGAGCACGCCTGAGTAAGGCGTCGGCGGAATATCGCGGTCTCGAGGGCAGTTCCTGATGATCAGCGAGGTCAGCTGTTGGTCTTCGACGAATGAGCGGATTTGCTGGGTCAGTGATGAGCCGAGAACATCCTGGGCCTGTTCCTTGAGCTGAAAGTAGATGTCCTTGTTGGCTTCGAAGTCGAGCGGCGTGTGGTTCAGTACGGCCTGCCATGCGCTGGAAATGACCCATGGCAATCTGATTTCCAGCTTGGTGACAGCCTCGGCGGCGAGCTTTAATTTTGCGCTTTCCATTTCCAGTGAAACCCCATGTTCCGATGCTTGGTGCCGTTAGATTTCGTGCGACGCTGGCAGGCGTGCACGACATTATGATTTTGCCGGTGGCGTCTGTCGGAGCGCGGCCGGGTGTTCGTATCGACTCACGGGGTGCATGGAATGCGCCTCTTGATTGAGTCGATGTAATAATTGTAATTACAAAAATTAAATCGATTCAATTTATTTCTTTGGGGCGATCTACCACAGCATCGCAAAATGATGTTTAACGTGATGATTAAAAAGGGATTTTTCCAACAGAATTTTATTTTTGAATTCCAGCGCTCTGAGCGGTCAGGCGAAGATTTTATTGGGCGTTGCTAAACGACTTGCGCCTGAATATCAGGCCGTGATGCGGGATCAGTAGCAGTGAGTCCACTCATGGGCGCGCGCGCTTTCAGGCATTTTTCAACAGATGTTTTTCTAGGGGTGTAATCGTATTAATAGGTGAATATTGATTCGATTGTGGTGCGATTACTATTATTGAATTTTTCATGTTAGGCTTTCGCGTTCATGCAATTTCTGGTGTTGTCCCTATGTGGGTTCCTCAATACAGCGGCCAAGCACAACCGGTCTATCTGATGATCGCCGACGCCATCGAGCGCGACATCGTCGCCTCCAGACTCGAGCCAGGCGATCGGCTCCCAACCCTCAAAGAACTGGCTGAAATCCTGAAAGTCACGCCGGGCACCATCGGCCGCGCCTACGATGAAGCGGGCAAGCGCGGGTTGGTGATTGGCGAGGTGGGGCGCGGCACGTTCGTGCTGCACAAGAAAGTCTCGAGTGCAGAGCCGCGCGTGCTGAAGAGTCCCGGGAGCAAGGCCGTGACCGGGCAGATCGATCTTTCGATCATCAAACCCAACGATGCCGGAATGACCGACTGGTTACGCGGCTCGATCGTCGAACTGGCGCAGTCGCCGGACCTGGGGCGCATCCTCGATTACACCACTGATGGTGGTCATGCCGTTCACAAAGAGGCCGGTGCCGCCTGGGTGCAACGCAGCTTGCCGGACGCCAACTGGCAGCAGATCGTGCTGACCGCTGGCGCGCAACATGGTTTGTTGGTCGCCATCAGCAGCCTGTCGACCAGTGATGACGTCATTCTCTGCGAAGAGTATTGCTATCCCGGCATCATCTCCCTGGCCCATAGCCTTGGCCGTCGTTTGAAAGGCGTTCGGGTTGACGAATTCGGACTGGTGCCGGAGTCGTTTCGCGCCCTGTGTGCCGAGCACCGGCCGGCCTTGTTGATCTGCGTAACGACCCACCAGAACCCGACCAACTCGATCATGCCCGATGAGCGACGGGCGCAGATTGCGCAGATCGCCCGTGAGTTCGACGTGTTCATCGTCGACGACGACATCTATGGTTTTCTCGAAACCCGTAACGTCCACAAGCCGCTATCGGCTTACGCCCCCGAGCGCTCCATCTACCTGACCAGCTTGTCCAAAAGCATCTTGCCGGCGCTGCGTATCGGTTACCTCTATGCGCCTGCGGAGACCTTGTCGCGGTTGTCTTCGATGGTGCGCAGCAGTGTCTGGATGCCGTCGCCGTTGATGGCGCAACTGGCGAGCAACCTGATCAACAGCGGCATGGGCGCAGGTCTGGTGAAAGTGCAGCAGGATGAAGCTGCGGTGCGGCAGAAAATGGCGCTGGAAATTCTGGGCGCTTATGACATTCGCAGTCAGACCAACAGTTTCCATATCTGGCTTGAGTTGCCGGAGCCCTGGACCAGCGACGAGTTCGCCAATCTGGCGCGGGCCAATGGCGTGACTGTGGTCAGTGGCAGCCAGTTCCTGGCGCAACGCACGGCGTCGACCCGTGGTGTGCGGATTGCCCTGATGACTCCCACTCGCGACGAATTGGGCTTTGCCCTGACCAAGCTGGCCAGTCTGTTGGCAGCGCCGGAGCCGCGGTTGTTCTACTGACGGACAGGTCTGCGCTTGCGCATTTGTGGCTGCCTCGTCGATGTCTTTTGCGTATGAGAATATTTATCATTAATATTGGCGTTTTGTTGAACCACGAACTAGTGCGGCTGCTTGAGACCATTGCGCAGCACTAGTTGAGCCAGCTATCAATGATCACTACGCCCCCCGAATCCCATGACGCCGACAGCGCTGAAGCGTTGGGCGGCCGCGCGCATTTCCTGCAGGTGTTTCTATCGCAGCGCCCGCAGATGGAAGCGCTGGTCAGTCGCCGGGTAGGTTGCCGGGCGACCGCGGCGGATCTGGTGCAGGACTTGTTCCTGCGTTTCTGGCGTCGGCCCCTGGTGCAGGTTGAAGAGCTCAGTACCTATTTATTGCGCTGTGCCGGCAACATCGCCATCGATCATTTACGCAGCGAAGGTGCGCGGGGGCGGGTCAACGAAGGTTGGCTGCCGGAGCAACAGGACAATCAAGGCACCGAACCGCAAGCGGCGCTGGAAGCCAGCAATGACCTGCGCCACGTCGAAGCGGCGTTACGCAGTTTGCCGGAGCGCACGCGGCAGATCTTTCTGCTCAACCGCATTCACGGCCGCAAGTACGCTGAGATTGCCAAGGCCATGGGGCTGTCTCAAAGCGCCGTCGAAAAACATATGATGCGCGCCCTCGATGCTTGCAAGGCAAGCCTGCGGGAGCCCTCGACACCACGTACGCCAGGGAAAGCACCGTGATGAACACCGCAAGCGTCACCCCGACGCCCACCCAGGAACAGGCCGCGCTGGCCTGGCTGAGCCTGTTGCATGACCAGCCGAGCAGTGGCAATCAGGCTACGTTCAGGCGCTGGTTGCAGGCCGATCCAGCCCATGTCGAGGCTTATGCCCAGGCTCAGGTGGTCTGGGAGTTGAGTGAAGCGCCAGCGAGCAAGCTGGCACAGGAAGAGGCCTTTGCCTTGCAGGGTTATCTCAACGCCATGAACCGTTCCGGGCGCACTTCGCTGCGACGCTGGTCTGGCGCGTTGGCGATGGCCGCCTGTTTGTTGTTGATGATTTCCCTGGGCGCCGGTTGGCAGCCCTCGCGCTGGATCGATGATTTGGGCGCGGATTATGTCTCGGCGCCTGGCGAAGTGCGTACCGTCACCCTTGCCGATCAATCGCAAGTCACCCTGGATGCCGACAGCGCCATCGCCGTTGATTTCAGCCGGGGAGAGCGGCATATCCAGCTGCGTCGCGGCGCCGGTTTTTTCAGCGTGACCCATACTGGCGAACCGTTCGTCGTTGAAGCCAGCGGTGGTGAGGCGCGAGTGCTCGGCACCCAGTTCGAAGTGCGGCTGCAATCGACGGGCGCGCAGGTGACGGTACTGTCCGGGCGGGTGGGCGTCAGCGCGAGCAAAGACGCCGCACAACAGGTGCTCGGCGCCGGTCAGCAAGTGGTCTATGCCTCGGGCGCTGCCAGCAGTTTGCATTCGGTCGACAGCGAAGCGCAGCTTGCCTGGCGCCAGGGCTGGCTGAATTACTACAAGGCACCGCTGGCCGACGTGGTCAAAGACCTGAGGCGCTATTACCCGGGGCGGATTGTTCTGCTCAATGATGAACTGGCTGCCCGCCGGGTCAGTGGCAGCTTTCCCAGCAAGGATGCGCAGCTGGTGTTGAATTCCCTGCAAGGCGTTTTGGGCTTTGAGCAGCACAGTGTGTTGGGGCGTCTGATTATTTTGCGTTGAAGCCTCCTGGCAGAAAATCGTTCCCACGCGGTGCGTGGGAATGATCTCCACAATCTCCAATCTCGGATCTGAAAATATTTTCACATTTCTCGTGAGGTAAACCCGGGCGACATCCGTGTAGTGCTTGAAAGTGCGATTCATTCGCATCCGTAGCGTTCTACACACAGGTCATGAGCATGAAGTCCAGGGCAAGGTCGGCGGCAAGCGGTTCGGTAAAACAATGGCTCGGTGCATCTGCACTGGCTGTTTCGGGTTTGGCCCTGTTGCCGCTGAGTGTGGCGTTGGCCGCGGATACCGTCGGTGCGCAACACAGCGCGCTGTTCAACTTCGCGATCGCGGCCAAACCGCTGCCCCAGGCGCTGAGCGACTTCAGCCGGGTCACGGGCATCAGTGTGGTCTACACCGATGAAGCGCCCTATGGCCTCCAGGCGCCGGCCGTCAGCGGTCAGCTGAGTGCCGTGCAGGCCATGCAGCGCTTGTTGAGCCATTCCGGGTTCACCTTCCGCCAAACCGACGCCCACACCCTGGCTCTCGAACCGCTGCCTACTGAAGGCACGTTGAATCTGGGCGCGACCACCATCACCTCGTCCGAACAGCAACCGATGAGCTATCAGCCGCCGCCCACCAGTTCGGTGATGCGCTCCCAGGCGTTGCTGCAAGAAATTCCACAGACCGTCAACGTGATCCCGGCCCAGGTCATTCGCGATCAGGCGCCACGCAATCTGGATGACGCGCTGGCGAACGTCAGCGGCATCACTCAGGGCAACACGCTGGGCAGTACTCAAGACTCGGTGATGACCCGCGGTTTTGGCGACAACCGCAACGGTTCGATCATGCGTGACGGTATGCCAGTCGTGCAGGGCCGAGGCTTGAACGCATCGGTGGATCGCGTCGAAGTGCTCAAAGGGCCGGCTTCGCTGCTCTATGGTATTCAGGACCCGGGCGGTGTGGTGAACATGGTCAGCAAGAAGCCCGAGCTTGAGCAATACAACGCATTGACCCTACGCGGCTCGACCTATGGCTCCGGTAAGAACGGTAGCGGTGGCAGCCTCGACAGCACGGGCGCGCTGGGAGATTCGGGGCTGGCTTACCGGATGGTCCTGGACCATGAAGACGAAGATTACTGGCGCAATTTCGGCACCCACCGCGAGTCCCTGATCGCGCCGTCCCTGGCCTGGTTCGGTGAAAGCACCAAACTGTTGTTCGCCTATGAACACCGCGAATTCCTCTCGCCGTTCGACCGTGGCACCGCCATCGATCCCAACACCAATCACCCGCTGGACATTCCCCGTGGCCGGCGTCTGGACGAACCGTTCAACAATATGGAAGGGCGCTCGGACCTGTATCACTTCGAAGCCGACCACGACCTGAACGACAACTGGAAAGCCCACTTCGGCTACAGCTGGAACCGTGAAACCTACGACGCCAGTCAGGTCCGGATCACCGCCATCGACACTAAAAAAGGCACGCTGACCCGCAGCATGGATGGCACCCAGGGCGCCATCAGTACCGATCGCTTCGCCACCGCCAGCCTCGATGGCAAGGTCGATGTGGCCGGCATGCGGCATGACCTGGTGTTTGGCCTGGACGATGAATACCGCAAAATTTATCGTTCCGACCTGATTCGCCAGAAGAGTCAGACAACCTTCAGCTACGTCAACCCGGTCTATGGTCGTGAAGTCGAAGGCAGCACCGTCAGCCCGGCCGACAGTGCCCAGACCGATTTGCTGCGCAGCGATTCGTTGTTCATGCAGGACTCGATTCACCTCACCGACCAGTGGATTCTGGTGGGCGGTGCGCGCTTGCAGGAGTACGACCAGTTCGCCGGCAAAGGTCGACCATTCAAGGCCAACACCGACGGCAACGGGCAGAAATGGGTGCCGCGTGCAGGCCTGGTGTACCGCTACACCGATGAGTTGTCGTTCTACGGCAGCTACACCGAGTCGTTCAAGCCCAACTCGACCATCGCACCGTTGAGCGGCAGCGCGGTGGTGCTCGATGGCAGCATCGCGCCAGAAGAGGCCAAGTCCTGGGAGCTGGGTGCCAAGCTCGACATAGCGGGCCGTGTGACCGGCAACATCGCGCTGTTCGACATCAAGAAGCGCAACGTGCTGGTGGCCAACTCCGAAGGTTTGACGACGATTTACAGCACCGCCGGGGAAGTGCGCTCCCGAGGTCTGGAACTGGACATGAGCGGTCAGTTGAGTGATCGCTGGAGCATGATCGGCAGCTATGCCTACACCGATGCCGAAGTCACCGAAGACCCGGACTACAAGGGTAAACGTCTGCAAAACGTGGCGAAAAACAGCGGCTCGCTGTCAGCGGTCTATGACTTCGGCACGATCGTTGGCGGTGACCAGTTGCGGGTGGGTGCAGGCGCGCGTTATGTCGGCGAGCGGGCCGGTAACGCGGCGAATGATTTCGACCTGCCGGGCTACACCGTGGCCGATGCCTTTGCCACCTACGACACCCGGGTCGAAGGTCAGAAGGTCAAGTTCCAGCTCAACGTGAAGAACCTCTTCGACCGCACTTACTACACCTCGGCTGTCAGCCGGCTCTTTGTGTCGATGGGCGATTCGCGGCAGGTGTCGTTGTCCAGCACCCTGGAGTTTTGATGAAGCGCATGAGCCTGTTGTTGCTGGTGTTTGCTTTGAGCAATGCGGCACTGGCCGCCGCGCCGCAGGATGCCCGGCTGTATCACCGCGAGCAGCAGGTGATGTTGCCGGGCTCGGGGGACAGCTGGGGGTTCGCCGCGCTCGATCCCGCGCGACCGTATCTGTTTCTCGCGCGTCGGGAGAACGGCCTGAGCGTGTTCGATGTGGATAAACAGCGTCTATTGAAAACCGTAGAAGGCTCCGAGGGAGCCAACGGTGTGGTGTTCGTTGCGCCATTGAACCGCTTGTTCGTGCTCAACACCGACGGCAGTCTGGGGGTGATCGAGTTATCCACACTGCGGCTGCTGAAAAGGATTCCCGTCGCGCAAAGCAACCTCAACAGTGCGGTGTACGACCCCCAAAGCGGGCAGGTGATTATCGTCAGCGGTCGGCGTGCCAATCGCTCGACGTTGTTCGTGTTCGATCCCAAACAGGAACGTATCACCGCTGCCCATGAGCTGGACGTCAAGAAGATCGATCCGCTGTTGCTCAAGGGCGATGGCAGTTTCTTTTTGCCCATGCGCGATGAAGGCAAAGTGGCGCGGTTTTCGACCAGCACCTTCGAGATCCTCGATACCTGGCAATTCGCTGGTTGCCCACGCCCGAGCGCCTTGGCGCAGGACACTGAGCGCCAGCGTTTGTTTGTGGCTTGTCGCGGCGACACGCCGCAGCTGATTGTTGCTGATCGGGTGAGCGGCGCCATCAAGGCCAGTTTGCCGATTACCCGTGATGTGAATGCCTTGGCCTATGACGCGGATAATCGCCGGTTACTGATTCCCAGTGGTGTCGATGCCAACCTGAGCGTTGTCGATCAACTCGACGCTGACCATTACGCCCTTCGAGGCAGCGTCAGCACGCAACCGATGGCGTACAACATGGCCTTCGATCCGTTGAGCAAAAAGGTCTACCTGCCGGCGATGAACTTTACTCAACCCGCGCCGGGCAAGAGTGAGCCCAAGCCCGATCCGCTGTTTCATGCCGATACTTTTTCAGTGATGACGCTGGCGCCTTGAGTTTTTTGCACTGGAATTATTGTGCGGGAACGTCCTTCGTTGTTCGCAAAAAGCTAGCGCAAAAACGCCTGCCGATATTCCCCCGGCGTTCCACCCACCGCTTGCCGAAAGCGGTTGGTGAAATGGCTGGCGCTGGCAAAACCACAGGCCAGAGCTATCTCGCCCAGCGGCTGCGAAGTGGTGCGTAGCAATTGCCGCGCATGAGTCAGACGCCGCGCCAACACGTATTGATGAGGCGGCAAGCCAAAGCTTTCACGGAACATGCGGGCGAAGTGGTATTCCGACAGCGCACACAAACCTGCCAGTTGACCAAGGCTGATCGGCTCGGCCAATTGGTTGTCGACGTACTCCACCAGTTGCCGTCGTTGGTGCGCGGCCAACCCACCTTTGAGGCGCAAGCCTTGACGCATGCCGACCTGGCTGAGCAGGGTATGGCTGAGCAGCTCGTGGGCCAGGCTGCTGGTCAGCAGGCGTTCGCCGGGTTCGTTCCAGTTCAGCTGGATCAACTGGTGAAATCGCCGGGCCTGCGCCGGGTCGTCGAGGAAGGTGCTTTCCTGCAATTGCAGCTCGCGGGGTTCGCGGTCCAGCAGCGTGACGCAACCGAGCGCGAATTGCTCCGGGCTGAAGTACAGGTGAGCCAGGCGGATTTCGCCGTTGATCACCCAGGCGGACTGGTGTTCGGCGGGCAAGATGCAGAGTTTGTCCGGACCACCCTTGGTGCCGGGATGTTCGCGGCGAAAGGTCCCGGTGCCACCGGCGATGTAGCAGGACAAGGTGTGGTGGCTCGGCGCCTGGTAGTCCTGGGCGTCGTGATGGTTGTTCCACAGGGCTGCAGCCATGCCGTCACCGAGCTCGGCGCTGTGCTCCAGACGAGCATTGGGCGAGCGGTTCAAGGCTTGAAAGACTTGCAGGTTTTCCAGTGTGGGCATGATCGTTTTCTCCAACGCTTTGCATCCTACTCCGTAGCCTGCGCGCTGTGAGCCCGCGATCTGACAAAAGCGCAAGTTTATGCAAGCGCGTCCAGGCTTGCGGCTTGAGACTGGTAGCCATACTCAGGAGTCCTCGCCATGAACATCACCTTGTACCTGCTCACTGTCCTGATCTGGGGCACCACCTGGATTGCTCTGAAGCTGCAATTGGGCGTAGTGGCGATTCCGGTATCGATCGTCTATCGCTTTGGTCTGGCGGCGCTGGTGCTGTTCGTCATGCTGCTGCTCAGCCGTCGCCTGCAAGTCATGAATCGGCGCGGGCACCTGATCTGCCTGGCGCAGGGCTTGTGCCTGTTCTGTGTGAACTTCATGTGCTTTCTGTACGCCAGCCAATGGATTCCCAGCGGCCTGGTCGCCGTGGTGTTTTCCACTGCGACGTTGTGGAATGCCCTGAATGCCCGGGTGTTCTTCGGCCAGAAAGTCGCGCGTAACGTGTTGATGGGCGGCGCTCTGGGCCTGCTGGGTTTGGGCTTTTTGTTCTGGCCAGAACTGGTCGGCCACACGGCCAGTCCGCAAACCTTGCTCGGTCTGGGTCTGGCGCTGCTGGGGACAATGTGCTTCTCGGCCGGCAACATGCTTTCGAGCCTGCAACAAAAGGCCGGTCTCAAACCATTGACCACCAACGCCTGGGGCATGACCTACGGGGCTGCGATGCTGTCGCTTTACTGTCTGGTCAAAGGCATTCCCTTCGACGTGGAATGGAGCACGCGCTACATCGGTTCGTTGCTGTATCTGGTGATTCCGGGCTCGGTGATCGGCTTCACCGCCTACCTGACGCTGGTCGGGCGTATGGGCCCGGAGCGGGCAGCCTATTGCACCGTGTTGTTCCCGGTGGTGGCGCTGAACGTTTCGGCGTTCGCTGAGGGCTACCAGTGGACCGCGCCGGCGCTGGCCGGGTTGGTGCTGGTGATGTTGGGCAACGTACTGGTGTTTCGCAAGCCCAGGCCGCTGGCGGCGACGGCCCCCGGCAAACTGGCCTGACCCGTTTTTGTAGGAGCGAAGCTTGCTCGC
Source organism: Pseudomonas sp. GW821-FHT07G10 (assembly GCF_059418545.1). Lineage (NCBI taxonomy): Bacteria > Pseudomonadati > Pseudomonadota > Gammaproteobacteria > Pseudomonadales > Pseudomonadaceae > Pseudomonas > Pseudomonas sp. GW821-FHT07G10. Next base: position 90,524 of record NZ_JBWKQB010000004.1, read on the forward strand.
GATGAACGATGACACGGTGTGACAGGTAAACCGCGTTGACCGCATCGCGAGCAAGCTTCGCTCCTACAGAAGACCACCGATTATCTCAACCCTTCCACACCTGCGGATTGACCAGGTCCTGCGGCCGCTTACCCAGCAATGCACTGCGCAGGTTGTCCAGGGCGCGGTTGGCCATGGCTTCGCGGGTCTCAAAGGTGGCCGAGCCGATGTGCGGCAAGGTCACCGCATTTTTCAGCTGGAACAGCGGTGACTCGGCCAACGGCTCCTTCTCGTAGACGTCCAGTCCGGCACCACGAATCTTGCCGTTTTGCAGGGCTTCGATCAGCGCCGGCTCGTCGACCACCGGACCCCGGGAAATATTTACCAGAATCGCGCTCGGCTTCATCAGCGCCAGTTCGCGATGGCTGATCAGGTGTTTGGTTTTTTCGCTGAGGGGCACTACCAGGCAGACGAAATCGGCTTCGGCCAGCAACTGATCGAGGCTGCGAAATTGTGCACCTAGCTCCTGCTCCAGCTCGGTCTTGCGGCTGTTACCGCTGTAGATCACCGGCATGTTGAAACCCAAACGCCCACGACGGGCGATGGCCGCGCCGATGTTGCCCATGCCGACGATGCCCAGGGTTTTGCCATGCACATCGCAGCCAAACAACGGCGCACCGACGGTGGCCTGCCATTGCCCGGCCTTGGTCCAGGCGTCCAGTTCGGCGACGCGCCGGGCGCTGCTCATCAACAGCGCGAACGCCAGGTCGGCGGTGCTTTCGGTGAGCACATCCGGGGTGTTGGTGAGCATGATCCCGCGTTCGTTGAAGTAGGCCAGGTCGTAGTTGTCATAGCCGACCGAAACGCTGGAGACCACTTCCAGTTTTGCGGCGTTTTCCAACTGAGCGCGACCAAGCTTGCGGCCAACGCCAATCAAACCGTGAGCGTGGGGCAGGGCTTCGTTGAATTGGGCATTGATGTCGCCCTGTTTCGGGTTCGGAACGATCACGTTGAAGTCCAGCTGCAGGCGCTCGACCATTTCAGGCGTGACACGGCTGAAGGCAAGTACGGTCTTTTTCATCGCAGGAAAGCTCATCGGGCGGAGGAGAATGCCAAGCAAGCTATCATTTTTGGCGGGGGGTGCGCGAGACCTGCACGTTTGATCGTTCCCACGCGCAGCAAAGGAATGCAGCCCGTGACGCTCTGCGTCACAGAAGCAGGCGCAGAGCGTCCATGGAGGCGTTACCACGCGGAGCGTGGGAACGATCTCTCATCGCATGGATCCTTGAGATCAGTTAGCCAGCCTTGCCCCATTCATGCTCCCGCTCAGGTCATACGCTGCCAGCTCTGCCTGATGCGCCGCGAGAATTTCCGGCAGTGAACCGCGCAGGTACTCGACCCAGGTTTTGATCTTGGCATCCAGGTACTGTCGCGACGGGTAGATGGCGTACAGGTTCAGTTCCTGGGAGCGATACTTGGGCATCACCCGCACCAGGGTGCCGTTGCGCAGACCCTCGATGGCTGCGTAGACGGGCAGCACGCCAACCCCCATGCCACTGGTAATGGCAGTCTTCATCGCGTCGGCCGAATTCACCAGAAACGGAGAACTGTTGATGGTGACCATTTCCTGGCCTTCGGGACCATCAAACAGCCACTTCTCCAGTGGAATCACCGGGCTCACCAGGCGCAGGCACGCGTGGTTGAGCAGATCGCTGGGTTTCTGTGCACAGCCATTGGCTTTGACGTACGCCGGCGAGGCGCAAACGATGCTGTAGGTGATGCCCAGTCGTTGCGAGACGAAACCCGAGTCCGGCAACTCGCTGGCGAGCACGATGGACACGTCGTAACCCTCGTCCAGCAGATCCGGTACGCGGTTGGCCATGGTCAGGTCGAAGGTCACGTCCGGGTGGGTTTTGCGATAACGCGCAATGGCGTCGATCACAAAGTGCTGGCCGACCCCGGTCATGGTGTGCACTTTAAGCTGTCCGGCCGGCCGCGCGTGGGCGTCACTGGCCTCGGCTTCGGCTTCCTCGACATAGGCCAGGATCTGTTCGCAGCGCAGCAAGTAGCGTTTACCGGCCTCGGTCAGGGCGATACGTCGGGTGGTGCGGTTGAGCAAACGGGTTTGCAGGTGGGCCTCAAGGGTGGAGACCGCGCGCGAGATGTTGGCAGTGGTGGTGTCCAGTTGCACGGCCGCGGCGGTGAAGCTGCCGGCTTCGGCGACACAACTGAAGGCGCGCATATTTTGCAAAGTGTCCATGGGGTGCTCTCTTTGGAGATTGCAAATTGTGACACGAAGTTTCTATTTTTACAGGCACTCCTGTGAACCTGACCAACGGATTATCGCGTTAACGGTAACAAAGATTCACAGGAATCCCGGCTTATCGCCATCCCTGTCGCCCCCTAGAATTGCGCCACCACCCGGAAGATCCCCCACGTCAGGAAATTGCAGCAGTGCCGCGTCGCATCAGCAGAGAACTGAGGACTCTCAGTGTTTGGGCTTTATCGTTAGCAATCAGCGGCTGCATCGGAACCGGAGGAATTGCCCCGCAAGGCAAGACACTCACCGCCAACACATTGGCCACCGACGAGGCGATCCAGAGCGCTGCGCAGGATGCTCACTGGCCGATCGCCCAGTGGTGGCAGGCCTATGGCGACCCGCAATTGAACCGCTGGGTAAACCTCGCCGTGCAGGGTAGCCCGAGCATGGCCATGGCCGCTGCCCGAGTACGTCAGGCTCGGGCGATGGCCGGGATTGCCGAATCCGCCGAGTCGTTACAGATCAAAGGCGAATCGACCCTCAAGCGTCATAACTGGCCCACCGACCAATTCTATGGCCCCGGTGAACTGGCCAATACCACCACCTGGGACAACAATGCCGCGTTGGGCTTCAGCTATGCCCTTGACCTCTGGGGCCGCGAAAGCAACGCCACGGAACGCGCTGTGGACATCGCCCATATGAGCGTCGCCGAAGCACGCATGGCCCAGCTGGAACTGCAGAACAATGTGGTTCGTGTCTATATTCAGTTGTCCCTGCATTACGCTCAGCGGGACATCGTCGAGGCGACCCTGAAGCAGCAACAGCAAATCCTCGACCTGGCGCAAAAGCGTCTGAATGGTGGCATCGGCACACATTTCGAAGTCAGTCAGGCCCAGACCCCGTTGCCGGAAACCCATCGGCAACTGGATGCGCTGGACGAAGAAATCGCTCTGAGTCGCAACCAGCTCGCCGCACTGGCAGGCAAAGGCCCGGGGGAGGGCGCGCAGCTGCAACGGCCAACGCTGTCGTTGGCTGCGGCGCTGAAACTGCCATCGGCGTTGCCCGCCGAACTGCTCGGCCAACGTCCGGACGTGGTCGCCAGTCGCTGGCAAGTGGCGGCTCAGGCGCGCGGCATTGATGTCGCCCACGCAGGTTTTTACCCCAACGTCGATCTGGTCGGCAGCCTTGGCTTTATGGCCACCGGCGGTGGCGCGCTGGAGTTTTTGACCGGCAAAAAGCTCAACTACAACGTCGGACCGGCGATTTCGTTGCCGATCTTCGATGGCGGGCGTCTGCGCGCGGAGCTGGGAGAAGCCTCGGCCGGTTATGACATCGCCGTCGCCAAGTACAACCAGACCCTGGTCAATGCGTTGAAAAGCATCTCCGACCAGTTGATCCGTCGCGAGTCGATGGACAAGCAGCAAGGCTTCGCCGCCGAGTCGGTGGCTTCGGCGCAGAAGACTTACGACATCGCGATGATCGCTTTTCAGCGTGGGCTCACCGACTACCTCAACGTGCTCAATGCCCAGAGCCTGTTGTTCCATCAGCAGCAGATCCAGCAACAGGTCCAGGCCGCACGCCTGAGCGCCCATGCTGAACTGGTCACCGCATTGGGGGGCGGGCTCGGCGCAGGCCTGGACGTGCCTGACGACAGCAAAACCGTGCCAGGCAAGACCCCGGCAGCGCTGGCCGCCTTCGATCACTGACGCTCGGCTATAGAGAACGATGCAATGACTCCCTTGCCTGCACCGCTGCGCTGGCTGTATTCCCTTGAATGGCGCCGCGGTTTTTTCGATTGGGCACGCAGCGATGGCGTGACCTGGGTCTACATCTTCAAGGTGTTGATCGCTGCTTTTCTGACCCTGTGGCTGGCCATGCGCCTGGAGTTGCCGCAACCGCGTACGGCAATGATCACGGTGTTTATCGTGATGCAACCGCAGAGCGGCCAGGTGTTCGCCAAAAGCTTCTATCGCTTGCTCGGTACCCTGACCGGGTCTGCGGTGATGGTTGGGTTGATCGCCCTGTTCGCGCAGAACACTGAACTGTTCCTCGGCTCGCTGGCGATCTGGGTCGGCATCTGTTCGGCTGGCGCGGCGCGCTGTCGCAACTTTCGCGCCTACGGTTTTGTGCTGGCCGGTTACACCGCGGCGATGGTCGGTTTGCCAGCGCTGGCCCATCCCGATGGTGCGTTTATGGCTGCCGTGTGGCGGGTGCTGGAAATCTCTCTGGGCATTCTCTGCTCTACGCTGGTCAGTGCCGCGATCCTCCCGCAAACCGCCAGCGCCGCCATGCGCAACGCGCTGTACCAGCGCTTTGGAGTGTTTGCGCTGTTCGTCACCGATGGCCTGCGCAGCCGCAGCCAGCGCGATGCGTTCGAAAGCAGTAACGTGCGCTTCATCGCTGAAGCGGTCGGCCTTGAAGGCCTGCGCAGCGTCACTGTATTCGAAGACCCGCACATGCGTCGGCGCAACGGTCGCCTCAGCCGTCTGAACAGCGAATTCATGGGCATCACCACGCGCTTCAACGCCTTGCACCAATTGCTCGAGCGTTTGCACAGCAGCGGCACGGAGCATGTGGTGGCGGCGATCAAGCCCGGTTTACAGGATCTGGCCGAATTACTCGACGGTTTCTCCGCTCGGGCGCTGACCAGTGCCGATGCGCAACGGCTGGCCGCACAACTGGCGACCTATAAAGAAGGTTTGCCGGCACGAGTGCGCAGCCTGCGAGCGACCTTTGAGGAGAGCAACCCGAGCGACGCCGAGCAGCTGGATTTTCACACCGCGTATGAGCTGCTCTATCGCTTCGTCGACGACCTGCACGGTTATGCACAGACCCACGCTTCGCTCGCCGAACACAGTCACGAACGCGAGCGCTGGGACGAACCCTACACACCGCAAACCAACTGGCTGGCTTCGGCGGCCTCGGGGATTCGTGCGGCGTTCATTCTGGTGGTGCTCGGCAGTTATTGGGTGGCAACGGCCTGGCCCAGCGGCGCCACCATGACCCTGATTGCCGCGGCGACCGTCGGCCTGTCAGCCGCCACACCCAACCCCAAGCGCATGGCGTTTCAGATGGCGTGCGGGACCTTGCTCGGTGCGCTCATCGGTTTCGTCGAGATGTTTTTCATCTTCCCCTGGATCGACGGTTTTCCATTGCTCTGCATGATGCTCGCACCGGTGATCGTGCTTGGCTCTTTCCTCACTTCACGGCCGCAATACGCCGGGGTCGGCCTGGGTTTGCTGATCTTTTTCAGCACCGGTTCCGTACCGGACAACCTGACTGTCTACAACCCCTATGCCTTCATCAACGACTACATCGCCATGGTCATGGGCATGTTAGTGTGCGCCGCCGCCGGGGCGATCATTCTGCCGCCCAACAGCCGCTGGTTGTGGCGTCGGCTTGAGCAGGATTTGCGCGGGCAAGTGGTGTACGCCATCAGCGGCAAGCTTAAGGGGCTCGGTTCGAGCTTCGAAAGCCGCACTCGAGATTTGCTGCATCAGGCCTATGGCCTGGCGGTGAGGCAACCGCAGGTGCAGCGTGATCTGCTGCGCTGGATGTTCGTGGTGCTGGAAGTCGGCCACGCGATCATCGAGTTGCGCAAGGAACAGGCGATCCTCCCGGTGCATCCGGCTTACGCCGAAATCCAACCATGGCGCCAGGCGATTCGGGTGATGGGGCGCTCATTGGTGCGGCTGTTTATCCAGCCGAGCCAAAGTAACCTCGAGCGCGCGTTGACCGCGGTCGACCACGCTATCAGCCGGGTGCAGGCCACCGACGAACCCTTCGCGCCGCACTTCGATACCTCGGCGCTGCGTCGCGTCAAGAGTTACCTGCACTTCATCCGCACCTCATTGCTCGACCCGCAATCACCGCTGGCCGCGTTCGCTGCCCCCGCCGAGCCGCAAGGACTAGAACATGCCTCGTGAAATCGCCTTCCACGGCGTGTACATGCCGACCATGACCCTGATGTTTTTCATCGCGGCTCTGCTTGCCTGGGCCCTGGATCGTTTTGTCTCCGGTTACGACCTGTACCGCTTTTTCTGGCACCCGGCGCTGCTGCGCCTGAGCCTGTTCACCTGCATTTTCGGCGCCTTGGCGCTCACTGTTTACCGTTGAGAACGATCTGATGAAAAAACTCTTCAGCCTGCTCGCCACCTTGCTCGTGCTGGCCCTCGCCCTATGGATCGGCCGGACCCTTTGGGTGCATTACATGAACACGCCCTGGACCCGTGACGGCCGGGTGCGTGCCGATATCATCAACGTTGCCGCCGACGTCACGGGTGAGGTGGTCGACGTCCCGGTGCGTGATAATCAGTTGGTAAAAAAGGGCGACCTGCTGATGCAGATCGACCCTGAGCATTACCAGATCGCGGTGAAACAGGCGCAGTCGCTGGTGGCCTCACGCAAGGCAACCTGGGAAATGCGCAAGGTCAACGCCCATCGGCGCGCCGACATGGACAGCCTGGTCATCTCCAAAGAAAACCGCGACGACGCCAGCAATATCGCTGACTCGGCCCTGGCAGATTACCAACAAGCGCAAGCACAGCTTGAAGCGGCGCAGTTGAACCTCAAACGTACCCAAGTGCTGGCGGCGGTGGACGGTTATGTCACCAACCTCAACGTTCATCGCGGCGACTACGCGCGCATCGGTGAAGCGAAAATGGCCGTGGTCGACATGAACTCGTTCTGGGTCTACGGCTTCTTCGAAGAAACCAAACTGCCCCACGTAAGGGTCGGCGATAAAGCCGATATGCAACTGATGAGCGGCGAAGTGCTCAAGGGACATGTGGAAAGCGTTTCTCGTGGCATCTACGACCGCGACAATCCCGAGAGCCGTGAACTGATCGCCGACGTCAATCCGACCTTCAACTGGGTGCGCCTGGCGCAACGGGTACCGGTGCGCATTCATATCGATGAAGTGCCGGACGGCGTACTGCTGGCGGCGGGGATTACCTGTACGGTGGTGGTGAAGCAGGAAGGCGAGCAATAGTCCTCAGACCATCTGATCGTTCCCACGCTCTGCGTGGGAATGCATCCCGTGACGCTCCGCGTCACAGCAGCGGACGCAGAGCGTCCAGGGCGGCGCGCTACCACGCAGAGCGTGGGAGCGATCTCGTCACACCTCGCAAAACGTCTCATGCAAATGCCGCCACAGCATGTGGCCGGACGCCTGCTTTTCAAAGATCACCGTAGACAATCGCTCGGTTCGCACACCCGTCCCGTCGATCTGCTGTTCGCGATAGCTGACAGTTGCCCCCCGAGCGTGTCGGTCGATCCCACGCAATTCACTCAGGCTTATCTTGAAGCCCGGGCGCAGTCCGCCAGCCTGTCGAAACAACGCACTCAATGCATCGAAATCCAACTGTTTGCCGCTTGGTGTCACCATCGAAAACTTCGGTGAAAAGCGCGCCAGCAGCAGCTCCAGCGCACCATCCGATACGGTCCCGGCAAACCACTGTTCGATGGCGACATGCGCCTGGATCACTTCTTCAAAATAGTCGCTGTAGTCAGTCATGCGGTTTCCTTTAGCGGTAAAGGCGAGGTAACAAGTGCCAATACCTTGCGTGCATCAAAACGCAGCACGATCAGTATCGGTAGCAGTGTCAGGAGTGCGGCGACCATAAAGCAGCGTTCGAAGGCCAATGGCGATTGCGCGCCCAGCGCCGCCAGCAGCGCACTTAAAAACGCCGCGCCGAGGCAAAAACTCAATTGCCGATTGATGTTCCACAGGGCGCTGGCGTGGCTCATGCGATCAGTATGTACGTCGACGAATGCCAGGGTTTGCGCGCAGCTGCTGCACAGGCTGCCGCCCAGCCCCATCAAGGCGTAAGCGCTCATCGGCAGCAGCCCTTGCGGCTTATCGATGAACATCAGCAATACCAGACCAAGGCTTTGTAAGAGCATGCCGATGATCAGCAATGGTTTGGGCCCGAACCGGTTGAAACCGCGTTTTCCGATGGCAATGGCGATACCCGAACCCACCGCCCAGGGCAACATCAATGCACCGGTTTGCGCCGCACCGAAGCCCAGTTGATGCAGGAACAACACCGCGATCAGGCTGGTGCCGATGAACACGCCGGGAACCAGCAGATACACCAGCATTGCCAATCGCAGCGAGGGGCTTTTCAGCAGTTGCAGGTCGAGCAGCATTGCGCGGTCTTTACCTGTCGGACGACCCTGCGCCGTTGCCTCGGCTTTCAGCCACAGTACCGCGAGCAATAGCGCCAGCATTGTCAGCGGCAGGTTGGCGTAAAACACCCAGCGCCAGGACAATGCCTGCACGATCAGGCCACCCGCCGCGGGCGCCAATGCCGGCACCAGCAACGCCACCAGCATTACCCACGTGGTCAAGCGACTACGCTCCGTCGGCGGGCAATGACGATAGGCCAACGCCTGACCAATCGGGATCAACAGTCCACCGCTGAGTCCTTGCAGCAAGCGCCAGCCGATCAATGTATCGATAGAGCCCGCCTGCGCGACCAGCAAGGAGAAAACGGAGAATAGCCCGAGCGAGCCGATGATCAAACGCCGCTCACCCAGTTGCTCGGCCAGCCATACGCTTAATGGAATGATCAGCGTCAGCCCGAGCATGTAGGCATTGCTGATCCACGCCAACTGAGTGACCGAGGCCTGCAGTTCCAGCGCAATCTGCGGGTAGGCGATGTTCGCGACAAACATGTTCAACAGGTCGAGGGCAAATCCCAGCAGGTACACAAGGATGACTTTTGAGCGATAGGTCATGGCAGCCTCCGGATAGACAGAGGCGCAGGGTAGGGCGTTTTGAGTGCTGGAGAAACGCTGGTTTGGCTGCTAGTTTGTCAAAAATATTTTGACAAAAGGTCAGCGCATTCATGGTCAGTCTTGATCGATTCGACACCTTCAAAGCCGTGGTCGAGGCCGGATCGCTGACGGCCGCCGCCGATCTGCTCGGTCAGACTCGAGCGGTGGTGAGCTTCAACCTCAAGCGCCTGGAGGCGGAACTCGGCGTCACCTTGCTGACCCGCAACACCCGTCAACTGGCGCTGACCGATGCCGGCGAGCGCTTTTACCAGCGCTGCCTGCGCACGCTGGACGAAGCGCGGCTGGCCATCGAAGAGGCGCGTTCGGAACATACCAAGCTGCGCGGCACCTTGCGCATCACCACTACCGTGGAATACGCAGTCGCCAGCGTGGTGCCGGCGCTGGAAGCGTTTCGTCAGCAGCACCCGTTGCTGAATATTCATCTGTCGACGTCATCGACCCACGCTGACCTGATTTCCGAGCGCTTCGATCTGGCGATTCGCCTGGGCCGTTTACTCGACTCCAATCTGCGCGCGGTGCAGTTGTCGAGCTTCGAAATTTTCGCCGTAGCGGCGCCTTCGCTGGTCGCTCGTCATGGGCCGGTCAGCACGCTGGAAGCGCTGGCGGCGTTACCAAAACTTGGCCACGCGAGGGTGCCGGAGCTGACGGTCACCGATGCCGGCGGGGCAGAGCATCTGTACCTGCCGATACCGGGGAAAATCACTATCGTCGCCGACAACTCGGCGACCTTGCGCGCACTCGCAGTCTGCGGACACGGCGTGGCGATCCTGCCGCAATGGCTGATTCAGGAAGACCTCGATTCAGGAGCGCTGCAACGTTTGCTGCCCGACCACCCCTTCACCCGCCAAGGTGTTTACGCGCTGTACCCCGACACGCGGCACCTGCCGATGAAGGTGCGCGCGTTTATTGATTTCATGAAGGACCGGGATCTGCGTTGATCGTACTGACGCCATCGCAGTCTTTCGGATAGCTGCGATCCTCTTACAATCGCCCAGCCAACCCGAACCGCTTCATCAACCCCGTCTCCAACACGCCCTTGGGCAGCAATGCCGCCAACAACGGCATCGCCCGGCTGCCATTGCCCAAACGCAGCAAGCGCGGTGGTTTGCTCCGCTGTACAGCCTTGAGCAAATCAGCCGCAAACTCACTGGCAGGTGTCGGGTTGTTCTGGGAGGCTTTGGCCCGGGCGCGGATGCCTTCGCGCAGTGGCCACCAGGGAGATTGTTCGGTGATCAACTGTTCGGCCTCATGCCCTGCATTCTTGGCAAAACTGGAGGCGATGGCGCCGGGCTGGACTTCCATGACGTGGACACCGAACGGTGCCAACTCCATGCGCAGGGCATCGCTCAAGGCATGTACGGCGGCTTTCGAGGCGCAGTAGGCGCCAGCAAATGGTGTCACCAATATGCCAGACACACTGCCGATATTCACCACCAGGCCTTTGCAGCGGCGCAGTACCGGGAACATTGCACGGGTTACCCCGACTACCGCGAACACGTTGGTTTCGAACTGGCGCTGCATCGCCTCCACACCACCGTCGAGCAGCGGCCCCATGGCGCCATAGCCGGCATTGTTGATCAGCACTTCCAAACCGCCGTGTTGCTGATTGATGCGCTCGCTCAACGCTTCCAGCGCAGGCCCGTCATTGACGTCCAGTTGCACCGCGGTGAACCCGGCGGCGGCCAATACCGCAACATCATCAGCCTTGCGCGCAGTCGCCCAGACCTCGTAACCGGCCGTTTTGAACGCATCGGCCAACGCACGGCCGATGCCGCTGGAACAACCGGTGATTAACGCGAGGGGCATGGAGCGGTCCTTGTGCAAAAGGGGAGAAGTGAAGGCTCAGTCAGAGAAACTACCCTGCAAATGCTCGGCGCGAAACTCCAGGGTTTGCGGGCGGTAACCGGGGCGCAGTGGTGGTAGCGGCAAGCAGTCTTCCCACGAGGCGCCGGCCTGTAGCTCACCGGGGCCACGGTAGCGCGGGGCGGCGTAGAGATTGTCCGCAAGGTTTACCGTGTCGCCGGGCGCATACGCGGCGATCCGCCAACGCAGTTCGGTCAGTGGCACGTCATTGCCGTTGTTCATTGTAAGTTTCAGCGGGCGATCCGCCGGGCAATGCTCGGGCGCATAGCTGATGCGCAACTCCAGCCGCGCCAGTTGCTTGAGTTCGCGGTTGTCCAGCCAGACCACCCACGTCGCTACCAGACCCAGACCCATCGCTGCCGCCAGCGATACCGGCAAGGCTTTGGCCGGATAACGCAGCAGCAGGGTCATCCAGGTGATGACCAGCAAGACGCCGATGAACATGACGCGGACCTCGGGAATTGAAGGGACCATCCTACCCAAGCGTAGGCGCGATTGACCATGGCCGAAAACCAGTGGTGAATGCTCAGGGGGCCAATCGCTTCGCTTGCTCGTGATGGCGGCCTGTCATCCAGCACAATTGGACAACATGGAAAGCGGGAATAAAAAAGGTTCTTCACACTATCCCGGGAAACGCTGTTCGGCGCACGTGCCCGATTCATGATGTGCGCCGAAAGAGAGCTCTATTCGGGGGCGTGGTCGCGCAGAAAAACCAGAGTGTCGGGCTTGGACTGCTCAGCGCTGAAGCGGTAACCCTGCGCATCAAATTGCTTGAGTGCGGCCGGGTCGTTGATGCGCTCCTGAATGACGAACCGGCTCATCATGCCGCGAGCCTTTTTCGCGTAGAAGCTGATGATTTTGTACTGGCCGTTTTTCAGGTCCTTGAACTCGGTGTTGATGATCCGTGCGTTCAGGGCCTGGCGTTTGACCGCCGAGAAGTACTCGTTGGAGGCCAGGTTGAGCAACACATCGTCGCCTTGTTCGGCCAACGCCTGGTTCAACCACTCACTGATTCGGGTGCCCCAAAAAGCGTACAGGTCCTTGCCACGGGCGTTGGCCAGTTTGGTGCCCATCTCCAGCCGATACGGCTGCATCAGGTCCAGCGGGCGCAGCAGGCCGTACAGACCGGAAAGCATGCGCAAGTGTTGCTGGGTGTAATCGAAATCCGCCTCACTGAACGTTTCGGCGTTCAGGCCGGTATAAACGTCACCTTTGAACGCCAGCAGCGCCTGTTTTGCGTTGGCTTGGGTGAAGGCCGGGGTCCAGCTGCCGAAACGTGCGGCGTTCAGGCCACCGATTGTGTCGGAAACGTGCATCAACTCGCTGATCTGCGCCGGGCTCAGCTCGCGTAACTGCAGGATCAGCTCCTGGGAATGATCGAGGTATTGCGGCTGGGTGAAGCGCTGGGTCACCGGCGGAGTCTGGTAATCGAGGGTCTTGGCTGGGGAAATCACCATCAGCATGAAGTCGTCTCCTGAAATCGTCGGGGGATTCTAGGGGGTTGCAGGCGTTGACTCCAGCTATCAAGGTCATAGGGGGGGTCGTAGTAGCTGGCGAAGGCTGCTACATGGAGCGCGTCAGCCGCAATGCATCAGCTATAGTGCCGCGCGGCTTTTGTTATGGAGACATCCCTTTGCGTATCGCTTTTCTCTTCTTGGCCTGGCTGTTCAGTCTCAGCGCCATGGCTGTGCCCAATGACGTCGCCACGCTGGATCGCAGTACCTGGCCAGAGCAGCTGACCAGTCCGACTCTGTTCGACGTCGCGTCGCGAGCGGAAATCCTCACCTTTGCTCGCGCCTTGCTCGCCAGCGAGGCGCTGGACGAAACTGCTTTAAAGCAGCGCCTGGGGTTGCGGACGATCAATCTGGAGTCGATCAATAGCTTGCGTCAGCGGATGTGGCAGCGTTTGCTCGCCAACTACAATTTCGCCCAGCAAAGCTGCGATCAGGACGCCTCCTTCTGTTATCTGGTCGAAGACATGGACTCCCTGCGCGAGCAGGCCGGTAAGTTTCAGGTTGCTGCGGATTCCTACTACATGCGCTGGGCCGAACCGAGCCGGATCTTTCATGAGCACTATCTGGACGAACAACTGCGCAAGGCAGCGTTGTTTGCGCAAACCAGCAGCGAAGTCGATCGATTCGGCGATTACGAGCGCAACGGTGACGAGCTCAACGATCGGCTGTTTTTACTGACCTTCGACAGCGCCGCCGCAACCTCGCCGGATAACACCGCCTGGCTCAGCGACTACTTGCGCAAGTCGAACATGAGCGCGACCTTTTTTGTGCTGGGCAGCGATATTCAGAATCGTTTGGCCCAACGCTCGGTGGCTGATTTACAGGCGTTGTACTCAAAGCAGTGCGTCGGTGTGCAGGGTTGGGAATACCGCTCCCATAGCCATTGGCAGGACTGGCAATACTCGATCGAGCGCAGCGTGGAACTGGTGAAAAGCAAATTGCCGGAAAATTACAAACCGCTGTTTCGCCCACCCTATGGTCAGCGACGCGCCGACGGCGAAGGGTTTTTCAAGGCGCAGGGTTTGCAGGTCGCCTTGTGGGACATCGACCCTCAGGACGCCGGCGGCAAGCTCAAGGCTCAAGAGAGCGGCCAGCGGGTGTTGACGCTGATGCTGCTATGGCGGCGTGGGGTGATCAACTTCAATGTCAAACAGGACGCGGTAAAAACGGCGATGCCCTGGCTGGTCACGCAAACCGCGCAAAGCGGTATCGGCTGGGAGGATTGTCAGGACGTTTTTCGTTGAAAAGGCAAAAGGCCAGCAATCATTGGGGGAAGGGTAAGAAAGGAAGGTTTTTAGCGAGATTTCGATACAGGCAGACTTTTGACTTTAACGGGGGTGATGGCAGTCCGCCAAGTGCTATTGGTCACTCTGAAAAATAAACTTCAAAAAAACGTCAAAGTGCTTTTTCCTGTCACAGGTTTTGGAGTATTACGAAGACAGACCGCCGAAACCTGCAACACAGGTGGCGTCTTTCAAGACCCAGCGTGTGCAGTTCACTTGAGTCCTGCTGTTTTTGAGTACTGCAGGGTGAATTCGGTGGCCACTTCGAGGCGCAGCACTGTAATGGTATTGCGTCGACTGGCTCCCACAAAGGTGACCGAGTATGGATGATCACGGACGTAGCTCTTCTTCCAACCAGCCAATCCTCTATGTACTCGATACCAACGTATTGATTCACGATCCAAACGCACTTTTGAACTTCGAAGAACACCACGTTGCCATCCCGATGATCGTCCTTGAAGAGCTCGACAAGCTCAAAAGTGGCCATCACAGCGTCGCGTCCGAATGCCGGCAGGCGATCCGTCTGATCGACAAGACTCTGGGTGATGCAACCCCGGAAGACGTTGAGCTGGGGGTGCCGATCCAGCGTGGCAAGAGCGGGCCAAAAGGTTTGCTGTCGATTCTGATGAACAAGCGCAAAGAGCCCAACAATCTTTTGCCCGAGAATCTGAACGACAACATCATCATCAACCAATTGATCGACCTGCACGTGCGCGACAAGGATCTGCGCCTGGTGCTGGTGACCAAAGACATCAACATGCGCCTCAAGGCGCGAGCTTGTGGGATCGCCGCCGAGGACTACAGCACCGACCAACTGGTTGACGACGTGTCGCTGCTGTCGCGTGGTTATCACAACATGACGGGTTCGTTCTGGGATCGCGTCAGCAAGGTCGAGACCCGTCAGGACCACGGTCGCACCTGGCATCAGGTGCAACTCATCGACAACCTGCCTGCCGTGCATGTCAACGAGTTCATCATCGACGAGCAGGGTTTTGTCGGCTGGATCAAAGAGATCAGGGTCGACGTCCTGCTGATCCTCGACCTGCATCAAGAACCGCTGATGCACCAGGAAGCCTGGGGGCTGAAGCCGCGTGACGTCTATCAAAGCCTGGCGCTGTTCGCCTTGCTCGATCCGGACATCCATCTGGTCAACCTGTCCGGTGCCGCCGGCTCCGGGAAAACCATCCTGGCACTGGCCGCCGCTATCGAGCAAACCATGGTCAGCAAACGCTACCGGCGCATCATCGCTACCCGTAGCGTGCAGGGGCTGGACCAGGAGATCGGCTTCCTGCCGGGTACCGAAGCGGAAAAAATGGAGCCTTGGCTAGGCGCCATTACCGACAACCTCGAAGCCTTGCACATGGATGACGAAAATACCCATGGCAGTGTGGATTACATCCTCAGCAAAGTGCCGTTGCAGTTCAAATCCCTCAATTACATCCGGGGCCGCAGCTTCCAGCAGAGCCTGATCCTGATCGATGAATGCCAGAACCTCACCCCGCACCAGATGAAAACCATCATCACCCGTGCCGGTGCCGGTTCCAAAGTGGTGTGCCTGGGTAACCTGGCGCAGATCGACACCCCTTACCTGTCCGCGACCAGTTCCGGGCTGACCTACCTGACCGAACGCTTCAAAGACTTCCCCAATGGTGTGCACATCACCCTGCAAGGGGTGCCACGCTCGATTCTGGCCGAATACGCCGAATCCCATCTGTAACCCTCAAGAACCGGGCGGCCCAAAGCCGCCCGGCTTTTTGTTGCGATACAACACCCCCTTGTAGGAGCGAGGCTTGCCCGCGATCGAGCGCGAAGCGGTCGCAGAACAGGTCTGCGCATTCCCACAGGACAATTGAGTCGTCTGGATTGCGGCCGCTTCGCAGCCGATCGCGGGCAAGCCTCGCTCCTACATCGCGGGTTTCAATAATCAAACGTGCGAAAAATTGACCTGCAGGTTTACAATCGGCGCTCCTGATCAGGAGTAACCCTGTGCTGACTCATCTCGATTCCCAAGGTCGCGCCAATATGGTCGACGTCACCGAAAAAGCCGTGACGTCCCGTGAAGCCACGGCCGAAGCGCTTGTGCGCATGCTTCCCGAAACCCTGCAAATGATCGTCAGCGGCGGTCATCCCAAGGGTGATGTGTTTGCCGTGGCGCGGATCGCCGGGATTCAGGCGGCGAAGAAAACCTCCGATTTGATTCCGTTGTGCCATCCGCTGATGCTCACCAGCGTCAAGGTCGAGCTCAGCGCCGAGGGCGAGGACGCGGTGCGCATCGTCGCCCGCTGCAAACTCGCCGGCCAGACCGGTGTCGAGATGGAGGCGCTGACCGCCGCCAGCATCGCCGCGCTGACCATCTATGACATGTGCAAGGCCGTGGATCGTGGTATGACCATCGAGAGCGTACGCTTGCTGGAGAAGCTGGGTGGCAAGAGCGGCCACTATCAGGTGTCTGAATAATGCAGGTGTCCGAATAATGAAAGTGACGGTGAAGTTTTTTGCCCGCTACCGCGAGGCGCTTGGAGTGGACTCGCTGAACGTCGAAGGCGATTTCGCCTCGGTCGATGATGTGCGTTTGCTTTTGGCACAGCGCGACGGTGCCGAGGTACTGAGTGAACAGAACCTGATGTGCGCCCGCAATGAAGACCTGTGTCAGCTCGATGAGCCGCTGACCGACGGCGATGAAGTGGCGTTTTTCCCTACCGTGACCGGAGGCTGAGTATGGCCATTCGCGTGCAATCCGCGGCGTTCGACCCTGGCGCTGAAGTCAACGCGATGCACGCGGCGAATGTCGGCGTCGGCGCGGTGGTGAGTTTTGTCGGCTACGTGCGCGACTTCAATGATGGCCGTGAAGTTGCCGGGATGTTTCTCGAGCACTATCCGGGCATGACCGAAAAGGCTCTCGGCAAGATCGCCGACGAAGCCGGGCAGCGTTGGCCGCTGCTCAAGCTTGAAGTGCTACACCGGATCGGCGCCCTGGAGCCGGGTGAGCCGATTGTCTTCGTCGGTGCCGCCAGTGCCCACCGCCAGGCAGCGTTCGACGCCTGCGCTTTTGTCATGGACTACCTGAAAACCCGCGCGCCGTTCTGGAAAAAAGAAAACACCAGCGACGGGCCTCGCTGGGTGGAAGGGAAGGACAGCGACCATGCGGCGGTAGAGCGCTGGGAAAAGTAATCCCCTGATCCGTTCCCACGCTCCCGCGTGGGAATGCCGCCCCGGACGCTCTGCGTCCGCTTTTAATCGTGACGCGGAGCGTCACAGGATGCATTCCCACGCAGAGCGTGGGAACAATCAATGGATCTCCTTTCGTTACCTCAATTCATCCTCGCGACCAAAGGAAGGGCGAAGTGTGGACGGCCGATTGACGGGCAATACATAAAAGTCCAGTATGGAATTATAAGTACAAAAAACGCTTCAGTTTTAACTTTTCCTTCTGTCTTGCAAAACCAACAACAACCCGCGAGAGAACGAACATGAAGAAACTCCCCCTCATCAGTGGCCTGGCCCTTAGCCTGTTGGCGTGTAGCAGCCTGTTCGCTGCCGAGAAAACCGTACGTATTGGCATTGAAGCCGCTTATCCACCCTTCGCCTCCAAGACTTCCGACGGCAAGATCAGCGGTTTCGATTACGACATCGGCAACGCGTTGTGTGCGCAGATGAAGATCAAGTGCGAATGGATCGAGGGTGAGTTCGATGGGCTGATCCCGTCGCTGAAAGTGAAGAAAATCGATGCGGCCCTGTCCTCGATGACCATCACCGAGGAGCGCAAGAAGTCCGTCGATTTCACCCACAAGTACTACTTCACCTCGTCGCGTCTGGTGATGAAGAAAGGTGCCGTGGTGGATGACCAGTACGCCAGCCTCAAGGGCAAGACCATCGGCGTGCAACGCTCGACCACCACCGATCGCTATGCCACCGAAGTGTTCGAGCCCAAGGGCATCAAGGTGGTGCGCTACAGCAACAACGAAGAGATCTACATGGACCTGGCGTCCGGGCGCCTGGACGCCATCTTCGCCGACACCATTCCGCTGGATGACTTCCTGTCGATGCCGCGCGGTGCCGGTTATGCCTTTGTCGGCCCTGAGTTGAAAGATCCGAAATACGTCGGTGAAGGCGCCGGGATTGCCGTGCGTAAAGGCAACACCGAGTTGCTGGCCGATCTGAACAAGGCCATCGACGGCATTCGCGCCAGCGGCGAATACCAGAAGATCGAGGCCAAATACTTCAAGTCGGATATTTATGGGGATTGATCAGGGGATTTGTAGCGCCTGATACATTGCAATCGCGGGCAAGCCTCGCTCCTACAGACCCCATTATCCGTAGGAGCGAGGCTTGCCCGCGAAGCGATGGTAAGAACCATAAATCTGATTCGGGTCAAACGCGGACCTTCAGCCCTTCAATTCTTTCAAATGTTTGTACACCGTCGCCCGGCCCATGTTCAGTACGTTTGCCACGTAATTGGACGCGCTTTTGCCCTTGAAGGCGCCTTCAGCGTGCAGGGCCAGCACCAGCTCGCGTTTATGCTCGCGGGTCAGCAGGTTGAGGCTCAGCTGACGTTCTTGCATCCACGCGTGGAGGAAGGTGTTGATTCGCTCCTGCCAGTCATCACGAAACAGTGAGTCCGGTTGCGCAATCAGCTTGCTCGGCGACAGGAACAAATCCAGCGCTGCCTTGGCGTTTTCGAACAGCGAAATATTCAGGTTGATACACAGCACAGCCAGAGGCTGGCCATCGCTGTCGCGCAGCACACTGCTGAGGCTGCGGATTTTTTGACCGTCCCAGTTGAGCTTCTCGTAAGGGCCAATGTTTCGTTCGCTGACCTCTTCGCTGAGCATGTCTTCCAGCGCGGCATCGTCGCCAATTTCGCGTTTGGACAGGTTGTTGGCGATGTAGTCGATCTTTTGCGTGCGCAAATCGTGCAGCACCACCTCGGCGTGGGGATAAAACAGCGTGGCAATGGCGTCGGCAATCGCCCGGAAGTTTTCCAGGGCGGGATCTTGTCGAGGTGGTGTCATAGGGAGTTGCTCCAGGCAGCGTCAGCGCCCTATCGAAAAGGGCGCTGGAAGTGTGCCGCAATCGAGGCGGGTCGTCACCTGAGGGCGTGTTAACCGAGGCGAGCGGGGGAGAGCATTGCGGCGCTCAGACCAAAGCGCGTCAGCTGTTCAGGCAAGGCTTCGCCGCGTACCAGTGCCGCACCGGCCTGACCCATGGCGGGCGAGGTCTGGATGCCATAACCGCCTTGGGCCGCGACCCAGAACAGCCCCGGCACCTGCTGGTCAAAGCCGCATAAAAGGTCACCGTCGCTGACAAAACTGCGCAGCCCGGCCCAGGTTCGGGTCGGGCGGCGGATGGTCAGCGTGGTGGCTTCTTCAATCTGGTAAATGCCCATGGCGATGTCCAGCTCTTCAGGTTGTACGTCGTGAGGTTCGACCGGGTCGGCGTTGGCCGGTGAGCCGAGGAACATCCCGGCATCCGGTTTCATGTAGAACGACTCGTCGAGGCTGACCAGCATCGGCCAGTCATGGATATCCACCCCTTCAGGGCCGGCGAAGATAAATGCCGCACGACGCTTGGGCTGCAGACCGAGCGGCCTGGCCCCGGCCATCTCACCGATTTTATCGGCCCAGGCGCCTGCCGCGTTGATCACCACCGCAGCGCTGAAGGTCTGTTTGGCGGTCTTGACCTGCCAATTACCTTGGGCATCACGGGTCAGGCTCTGGACTTCACTGTCGGTATGCACTTCACCCTGATTGCGCCGGATACCGCGCAGGTAGCCTTGGTGCAGGGCGTCGGTGTCGATATCGCTGGCGCTCGGGTCATAAATCGCTCCGTGAACTTTCTCCCGGCGCAGGATCGGCAGGCGTTCGCAGGCTTGCTCGGCGCTGAGCAATTGCATCTCCGGCACGCTGGCCTTGGCGCTCAGGTATTGGCTGTTCAACTCTGTCGGGTCGCCGGTGAAGTCCACAGTCATTTCACCACGCGGGGTCAGCAACGGGTGCTCGCAGAAACCGGCCGGCGGCGCGTCGAAGAATTCCCGGCTGGCGAGGGTCAATGCACGGACCTGGGCGGTGCCATAAGCGGCGGTGTATAAGGCGGCGGAACGCCCGGTCGAGTGATAGGCCGGATGCGATTCACGCTCCAGCACAATCACCCGAGCCTGACGCGATAGCCAGTAACCGGTGGACGCACCGGCGATACCGCCGCCGATGATGATGAAATCTGCCTGGCTCATTCAAGCCTCCGAAAATGTGGATTTCGATGAGGATCTGTAGGAGCGAGCTTGCTCGCGATAG
Organism: Pseudomonas sp. GW821-FHT07G10; assembly: GCF_059418545.1. Taxonomy (NCBI): domain Bacteria; kingdom Pseudomonadati; phylum Pseudomonadota; class Gammaproteobacteria; order Pseudomonadales; family Pseudomonadaceae; genus Pseudomonas; species Pseudomonas sp. GW821-FHT07G10. The sequence continues at coordinate 110,514 of NZ_JBWKQB010000004.1, forward strand.
GGCCGATCAGGCCCGGCTAGCGCGGCGCCTTCGGGATTATCGCGAGCAAGCTCGCTCCTGCAGGGGCTTATGCGTTGTGCTGCAAATGATAGATAGCATTGGCCAGCGCGATGTCTTCCAGGCCCAGGCCAATGGAGCGGAAGAATACGTGGCGGTCGTAGGCCGGGGGCGGCGCCTTATCGGCAAGCAGCTCTGGCAGGTCGCCTAGAATGGCGCTCCTGTCCCAGCCATGCTGCTCGCTGGCGATCAGCATTTCTCCGGCCGAGCCTGGGGTGGTCTGACGATAGTCGCAATAGACCTGCATTTCATTCAGGGTTTGCGGCGGCACTTCGTGAGCCCGTGGCGCGTTGGTGCTGATCGAGGTGATCAGTGCCGGTTTACTGAGGGTACGCGGGTCGATCACCGGGCCTGCGGAGGAGGTGCAGAGCATGATCACGTCGGCGTCCTGAAGCGCCTGCTCGCGGCTGGCAACGATTTGCAAGCGCGGGTCAAGGGTGCTGATTGGCGCCAGCTCTTCAGGGCTTTTGCCGGCCAGGGCTGGCGAGTAGAGGCTGATGCTCTGCCAGTCGCGCAGCGTCTTCACATAGCGCAGGTGAGCCAGGGCCACCGGGCCGCTGCCAATAATCGCAAGATGCCTGGCGTGCGGCTCAGCCAGGGCGTCGATGGCCACAGCGGTCGCGGCGGCGGTGCGGGCGACCGTCAGTTCGCCTGCGTCGCAGAGCAGCAGCGGTTGACCATTGTCCATCGACATCAGCAGCGTCCAGGCCGTCACCAGTGCGCCTTCGCTGCGCACGATATAGGGTGAGGTTTTCACGCCGTAGACGCGGTCTTCGGCCAGAACGCCAAGGTAATTGATGAAATCGCCGGCGCCTTGGGGGAACTCCACCAATTGCTGGGCCGGTTGCACGGCATGCCCGGCGGCCAGATCACGGAACATCTTGCGCAGAATCTGCGGCACGTCGAGGTGTTCGAGTAGCTGGCGGGCCTGGGCTTTGGCGACCACATAAGGCGTGCTGGACATGCTGATGCTCCGTGGAAGTGAATATAAACTAATTTGTCCATTATGGACTTATAGTTCCATATGACAATATCCAGACGAAAAAAAACGCAGACCGTTTCCGGGCTGCGTCTCTTTTGTTGCGCCGGGTTTTACGGGCGCTTGCGCTCTACTGCGCGCAGTAGATGCGTCGGCGGTGTCTCGCAACTGATCTTGCGACCCAGCAGCGCCTCGATGGACGGTAGCTGGTAGGAGTCGTCTTCACCGGCGAAGCTGATGGACACACCATCGGCGCCCGCACGACCGGTCCGGCCAATGCGGTGGACGTAATCGTCCGGCACTTCCGGCAGGGTGAAGTTGATCACGTGGCTGATGCCGTCGATGTGAATCCCGCGACCGGCGACATCGGTGGCCACCAGCACGCGAATCTTGCCTTCGCGGAAGCCTTCCAGGGTCTTGATGCGCTTGTGTTGTGGAACGTCGCCGGAAAGCTGGGCGGCGTTGACACCGTCACGCACCAGACGTTCTTCGATGCGCCGCACTTCGTCCTTGCGGTTGGCGAAGACCATCACCCGTTCCCAGCCGTTGTCGTTCACCAGGTTGTAGAGCAGTTTGTATTTGTCGGCAGCGGCAACAGCATAGATGTGCTGTTCGACGTTCTCGCTGGCAACGTTCTCGGATTCGATTTCAACGATGGACGGGTCGGTGGTCCATTGCTTGGCCAGGTTCATCACGTCTTCGGTGAAGGTCGCAGAGAACAGCAGGGTCTGACGCTCGTTTTTCGGCGGAGTCTGGCGAATGATCTGACGCACTTGTGGGATGAAACCCATGTCGAGCATTCGGTCGGCTTCGTCCAGGACCATCACTTCGACCATGTCCAGGTGCACGTCGCCGCGCTGGTTGAAGTCCAGCAGACGGCCCGGGGTGGCCACGAGGATGTCGCAGTGGCGGGCCTCGAGGTGCTTGAGCTGCTTGTCGAAGTCCATGCCGCCAACGAACGTCATGACGTTGAGGTCGGTGTACTTGGTCAGGTTGGCGGCGTCCTTGGCGATCTGCACCACCAGCTCGCGGGTCGGCGCGATGATCAGCGCCCGCGGTTCACCCATGTAGCGCTCTTTCGGCGGTGGGGTTTGCAGCAGCTGGGTGATGATCGAGATCAGGAACGCGGCGGTTTTGCCGGTACCGGTCTGGGCGCGGCCGATAGCGTCTTTGCCTGCCAGGGTGAAACCCAGCACCTGCGCCTGGATCGGGGTGCAGTACGGGAAACCCAGGTCCTGGATCGCGTGCATTAATTCTGGCGCAAGCTTGAAATCGTGGAAACGGGTTTTGCCTTCCTGGGGTTCGACGACGAAATCTTCGAGTTTCCAGGGAGTGACAGGCGCTTTCGGCGCGCGTGCGCGACGAGGTTGCTCTGGTTTGGGCTTTTCGCTGCGCGGTTGTTCGGAGGCCGGAGCCGCTGCCGGTTGAGCTTGGGGAGTGTTCACCGGCTCTTTTTTAGGCGCGGTGTCAGGCACGGCGCGACCAGGCTGATTACCGTCGGTGCGGCTGCCGGGGCTGTGGGAAGGTGCAATGGAGCCAGGCGCGAGCTGCTCAGCCTCGCTTTTACCAAACATTTTCTTGAGTGCTTTGAGCACGGTCATCTCATCAATTGGTTAAGGAATGTACGCCGGGCAGTGTAATGCAAGAATCGGGCGCGGCGTAGTGGATTGCTTAAAGGGCTACAGGAAGTTTCTATTTCAACGCAAACGGTTGGTGATCCAGGCGCCAATGTCGCGAATTTCATCGGGTAACACTTCATGGCCCATTGGGTATTCCTGCCATGTCACGGTGACATCAAGTCGCTTCAAATGCTCGTAGGCAGTTCGACCCATGGCGTTTTGTACGACGTCATCGTAGTGGCCATGCAGGCAATACACCGGGATCCGCTGTTGGCTGGCCGACAATTGCAGTTGGTCACTGAATGTCGGTGCATAAGTAGAGAGGGCGATTACGCCACCCAAGGGGCCTTGCCATTTCAAGAAGGCGGTGTGCAGCACCACCGCACCGCCCTGGGAAAAACCGGCGAGAAAAATTCGCGAGGCGTCTATTCCGCTGGCGCGCTGTTCTTCGATCAAATCGGTGAGCGACCGCGCGGACTCATCCAGCTGCTCGCGGTTGATTGCCCGCGCCGGGTTCATGGCCAGAATGTCGTACCAGCTCGGCATTTCGTAGCCGCCGTTGATGGTCACGGCGCGGGTCGGCGCTTGTGGCAGAACAAAGCGGGTAGTCAGCAGGCTTTCTTGTAGCGCCTCGGCTACCGGCAGGAAATCGTAGCGGTCGGCGCCCAGGCCATGCAGCCAGATCACGCAGGCATCGACGGGCTTGCTGGGCTGAAGAATCAAGGTCTGGGTCATGTCTGCTCCATTAGTGTGCGTGCGCTCTGATTGAGTGCGACGTCAGAGTGCGCTTCTGGTTAATCAGTTAAGAAGATGTCGCAAGGTTGCAAGTTTTGCTATTGACCTGCCGCTGAAACGCTTTAGCGGCAGGTGTGGTACGGGCTTTGCTATGTGGAAAGCTGTGCAAGTAATCCTGCGCCGAGCGGTAACACTATCAGTCTACCTTCGGTTGTGGGATAGCAAAGAATCCGGTGATGGACGTTCGCCAAGGGCCGCTACGGGCTTCGCGAACATGAAGGGCTACAGCCCGTTCGGCCGATTGGTGAGAAGTGAGTTTTCCATTAAGTGGATTTTCTCCTACTAGACTCATAGCTAGGTCTTACGCCGCTTGACCCTTAAAAAAGCCAACACGGGGTCAACAGCGCCTCATAAGGGTGCGGCAAGACTCAAGCTCCGACACAACAAGAGCAAAACTGGAGGTTTGAATGAAGATGTTGAAATCCACCCTGGCCATCGTGACTGCGGCCGCAGTACTCGGTGTCAGTGGGTTCGCTCAGGCGGGTGCAACCCTGGATGCGGTGCATAAGAAAGGTTTCGTACAGTGCGGTGTAAGCGATGGTCTGCCGGGTTTCTCGGTACCGGACGCAACTGGCAAGATCCTCGGGATCGACGCTGACGTCTGCCGCGCTGTGGCCGCTGCCGTATTCGGCGACGCGACCAAGGTCAAATTCAGTCAGTTGAACGCCAAGGAGCGTTTCACCGCACTGCAATCCGGTGAAATCGACGTACTGTCGCGTAACACCACCATGACCAGCTCTCGCGATGCGGGCATGGGCCTGAAATTTCCGGGTTTCATCACCTATTACGACGGCGTGGGCTTCCTGGCCAACAACAAGCTGGGCGTGAAAAGTGCCAAGGAACTGGATGGCGCGACCATCTGCATTCAAGCCGGTACCACCACTGAGCTGAACGTTTCTGACTATTTCCGTGCCAATGGCCTGAAATACACCCCGATTACCTTCGATACCTCCGACGAAAGCGCCAAGTCGCTGGAATCCGGTCGTTGCGACGTGCTGACTTCCGACAAATCCCAGCTGTTCGCCCAGCGCAGCAAGCTGGCCTCGCCGAAAGACTATGTGGTGCTGCCGGAAACCATCTCCAAGGAACCTCTGGGGCCGGTGGTCCGTAATGGCGACGACGAGTGGCTGGCCATCGTGCGCTGGACAGGCTACGCCCTGCTCAACGCTGAAGAAGCCGGTATCACTTCGAAAAACGTTGTGGAACAAGCCAAGTCCACCAAGAACCCGGACGTTGCCCGTCTGCTGGGCATCGATGGTGAGTACGGCAAGGACCTGAAGCTACCGAAGGACTGGGTCGTCCAAATCGTCAAGCAGGTTGGTAACTACGGCGAAATCTTCGAGAAGAACCTGGGCAAGGGCACGCCGCTGGAAATCGACCGCGGCCTGAACGCCCTGTGGAGCAACGGCGGCATTCAATACGCACCACCTGTGCGCTGATGGTTCTATCACCCGGTGGGCCAACCACCGGGTGATGTTCTGTTCCATTATTTCTGGGGCACTTCATGCAAAATTCAATCGGCGCACCAAAGCAGAGGTTCTCCCTCAGCGATCCTCGAGTGCGTGCGTGGCTCTTCCAGATCATCACGGTTGTCGCGGTGATCGCCATGGGTTGGTACCTGTTCAACAACACTCAGACCAACCTTCAGCACCGGGGCATCACCTCGGGGTTCGGTTTTCTTGAGCGCAGTGCCGGGTTCGGTATCGCCCAGCACCTGATCGATTACACCGAATCGGACAACTATGCCCGCGTCTTCCTGATCGGCCTGCTCAATACCCTGCTGGTGACCTTCATTGGCGTCATTCTGGCGACGATCCTCGGCTTCATCGTTGGCGTTTCCCGACTGTCGCACAACTGGATCATCAGCAAACTGGCGACCGTTTACGTCGAGATTTTCCGTAACATTCCGCCGCTGCTGCAGATTCTGTTCTGGTACTTCGCGGTGTTCCTGACCATGCCAGGGCCGCGCAACAGTCATAACTTCGGCGACACTTTTTTCGTCAGCAGTCGTGGCTTGAACATGCCGGCAGCCCTGATCTCCGGCGGCTTCTGGCCGTTCATGGTCAGCATCGTGGTGGCCATCGTTGCCATCGTGCTGATGTGCCGCTGGGCCAACAAGCGTTTCGAAGCGACCGGCGTGCCGTTTCACAAGTTCTGGACCGGCCTGGCAATGTTTCTGGTGATTCCTGCGTTGTGCGCGCTGATCTTTGGCGCTCCGCTGCATTGGGAAATACCGAAGCTGCAAGGCTTCAACTTCGTCGGTGGCTGGGTGTTGATCCCGGAACTGCTGGCCTTGACCCTGGCGCTTACGGTGTACACCGCGGCGTTTATCGCCGAGATCGTGCGCTCGGGCATCAAGTCGGTCAGCCATGGCCAGACCGAAGCGGCCCGTTCCCTGGGGCTGCGCAACGGCCCGACCCTGCGCAAGGTGATCATCCCGCAAGCTCTGCGCGTGATCATTCCGCCGCTGACCAGCCAATACCTGAACCTGGCGAAGAACTCCTCGCTGGCTGCCGGTATCGGTTACCCGGAAATGGTTTCGCTGTTTGCCGGCACCGTGTTGAACCAGACCGGTCAGGCCATCGAAGTCATTGCCATCACCATGAGCGTGTACCTGGCGATCAGTATCAGCATTTCCATGCTGATGAACTGGTACAACAAGCGCATTGCGCTGATCGAGCGGTGAGGAAACGCGCATGACGACTCATATTTTCAAACCTGACATGCCACCACCAGGCATCCGCATCGGTGTCGTGGCGTGGATGCGCGAGCACATGTTCTCCAGCTGGATCAACACGCTGCTCACGCTGTTCGCGTTCTACCTGATCTATCTGGTCGTGCCGCCCATCCTGCACTGGGCGTTTCTCGATGCCAACTGGGTCGGTACGACCCGCGCCGACTGCACCAAGGGCGGCGCCTGCTGGGTGTTCATTGAGCAACGCATCGGCCAGTTCATGTACGGCTACTACCCGGTGGATCTGCGCTGGCGCGTGGACCTGACCGTGTGGCTGGCGGTGATCGGCGTGGCCCCGTTGTTCATCACGCGCGTCCCGCACAAGGCGATCTACGGCCTGAGCTTCCTGGTGCTGTACCCGATCATTGCCTACACCCTGCTGCACGGCGGCTACCTGGGCCTGAGCAATATCGCCACCAGCCAGTGGGGCGGCCTGATGTTGACCCTGGTAATCGCCACCGTCGGTATTGTCGGTGCGTTGCCGCTGGGAATTCTGCTGGCGCTGGGACGCCGTTCGAACCTGCCGGCGATCCGCGTGGTCTGCGTGACCTTCATCGAGTTCTGGCGCGGCGTGCCCTTGATCACGGTATTGTTCATGTCCTCGGTGATGCTGCCGCTGTTCCTGCCTGAGGGCATGAACTTCGACAAGCTGCTGCGGGCGCTGATCGGCGTGATCCTGTTCCAGTCGGCCTACATCGCCGAGGTGGTGCGCGGTGGTTTGCAGGCCATACCCAAAGGTCAGTACGAAGCGGCCGCGGCGATGGGCCTGGGCTACTGGCGCAGCATGGGCCTGGTGATTCTGCCGCAAGCCCTGAAGCTGGTGATCCCGGGGATCGTCAACACCTTCATCGCACTGTTCAAGGACACCAGCCTGGTGATCATCATCGGCCTGTTCGACCTGCTCAACAGCGTCAAGCAAGCCGCCGCCGACCCGAAATGGCTGGGTATGGCGACCGAAGGCTATGTGTTTGCGGCCCTGGTGTTCTGGATTTTCTGTTTTGGTATGTCCCGCTATTCCATGCACTTGGAACGTAGGCTGGACACAGGCCACAAGCGTTAGGAGTTTTGTGATGAGTGAAGCGATCAAACAGCCTGTGGGCCCTGAAGGCATTATTCAAATGCAGGGTGTGAACAAGTGGTACGGCCAGTTCCACGTGCTGAAAGACATCAATCTGAACGTCAAACAGGGCGAGCGCATCGTCTTGTGCGGGCCGTCCGGCTCTGGCAAGTCGACCACCATTCGTTGCCTCAATCGCCTGGAAGAACACCAGCAGGGCCGCATCGTGGTCGATGGCGTGGAGCTGACCAACGACCTCAAGCAGATCGAAGCGATCCGCCGTGAAGTCGGCATGGTGTTCCAGCACTTCAACCTGTTTCCGCACCTGACCATCCTGCAGAACTGCACGCTGGCTCCGATGTGGGTGCGCAAGATGCCCAAGCGCCAGGCCGAAGAAATCGCCATGCACTATCTGGAGCGCGTACGCATTCCAGAGCAGGCGCACAAATTCCCGGGGCAGCTTTCCGGTGGTCAGCAACAGCGTGTGGCGATTGCCCGTGCGTTGTGCATGAAGCCGAAAATCATGCTGTTCGATGAGCCGACCTCGGCGCTCGATCCGGAGATGGTGAAGGAGGTTCTGGACACCATGATCGGCCTGGCCGAAGACGGTATGACCATGCTCTGCGTAACCCACGAAATGGGCTTCGCCCGCACCGTGGCGAACCGGGTGATCTTCATGGATAAAGGCGAAATCGTCGAACAGGCCGCGCCGAACGACTTCTTCGACAACCCGCAGAATGAACGGACCAAGCTGTTCTTGAGCCAGATCCTGCATTGATCCGGCACAGGCGTTGAAATAAACCCGGACGTGTTCCGGGTTTGTTTTTGTCTGGGGGGTTATCTCATCAGGATGTAAGGACGGTTTCGTGTTCCGGATGGCGGGTAGCCAGCAGTTGCCGTAGATCGGCGCCCTCACTCAGTGCCTGTACCTCAGCCATCAAGTGAGGATGGCGATCAAGCAAGCGCATCAACATGAACAGCGGCTGAGGAGGGGCAAGTTCGCCACGCTCGTAACGGGAAAAGGCGTTGTGCCCGCCACCCGACAGTAACTTCACCGCGTCTTTCTGCGTGAGGTGTAGTTTGCGGCGGATGCGTTTCGTTTCGGCGGCCATGAGTTGCAGGCAATCTTCAAGCAGTTGGTCGCCAGCGTCGACATATCGCTGGGCACTGTCGCTGCCACTATCGAATTCGATTTCACCGCAGACCCTGCACTCCCAGCCGGCGAGATCGTGCACCGACCGGGACATTTGCTTGAAGTCGACAGTGAGACTGCGGCCGTCGAAATGATGCATTCCATCCCGGGTGCCGCAGCTGAAGCATTGCCGTGTTTTCATATGTTTTTCTCCTTGAAGGAGACTATCGGAGGCCCACCGCCGGGGCGGTAAGTCACTTTGATATAAATCTCCAGATCACGAAATGTTGCGTGGTACACGTCCTGCCAGGTTCGGTGATCCGCATAAGTGGTCATGGATTTGTAGAGCATCCTTTTCTCCAACGCATAAATCACTTTTTGCATCCTTTGAAACGTTAGTCCCATATTCCGGCCCGTCTGCAAAGCGCTGGTCGTAAAGGCTTCGACACCCAACTTGACAACCTCCGCCTTGACCACCGCCAGGTCATAATGAGGTGTGTTCTTTTCCATAAGACACCTTGGACACTGAAATAAATTACCCTTTGAGGGTAATTTTAACAATCGAAAATCCCGCTCTGTTTCTTGCCTTCTAACCCTAGAAGGTTGTCCTCTCAGACGAAGCTGACTAACATGTCAGAAAATTCATCCTATGATTGGATGAAAGGGCGAATCCTATGTCAGATATTTCTCCGTTAATTAAGCGTTCCCTGGTCGATCAGGCTTTGGAACAGTTGCGTCTGCGCATCAATGACGGCACCTGGACGATCGGCCAGCGCTTGCCCACCGAGCCGGAGCTGGCGATCGAGTTGGGCATCAGCCGCAACACGGTGCGTGAGGCTATGCGGGTGTTGGCGTTTTCCGGACTGATCGAGATTCGCCAGGGCGACGGCAGTTACTTGCGGGCGGTGGTCGATCCGCTGGACACCATGAAGGTGTTGTCACGCTGTTCCCACGAGCAGGCCCGGGAGACGCGGCACATCCTTGAAGTCGAGGCCATCGGCCTTGCGGCGTTGCGGCGTACGGATGAAGACCTCAAAGCGCTGCATGAAGCGCTTGGCGTCAGCGGCAGTCATTACCACGGCGACCTTGAGAGCTACATCGCGTGTGATCTGGTGTTTCACCGACGGCTGGTGGATGCCGCGCACAACCCCACCTTGAGCGAACTGTACCGCTACTTTTCCAGCATGGTCGGCGCGCATCTGCGCCAGACACTGAGCATCACGCCGCGGCGTCAGGAAGTGTTCGACCTGCACATCGAACTGCTTGAGGCCGTCGAGCAACGGGACCCGGAACGGGCCAAAGCCATTTCCCGGAAGCTGATCAATGAACCTTGAAACCGAGAATCCCATGTCCACCCCACAGGCGACCCAGCGCGGCGTGACGCAACCCAGACGCACGGCGGAGCTTGAGGAGCTATTGATCGACGCCGAAGCCGATGACGAAGAAATCCAGCAAAGCCATCCGGTTTTACGTCGTCCGTGGCTGTTGCTGCTGGGATTGATTCTGGTTGCGTTGAACCTGCGCCCGGCGCTGTCGAGCATGGCGCCGTTGCTCAGTGAGGTGTCAAAAAGCCTCGGGCTGTCGGCGGCGCAAGCGGGGCTGCTGACCACATTGCCGGTGCTCTGCCTCGGTCTGTTCGCCCCGCTGGCGCCGATTCTGGCGCGACGTTTCGGTGCCGAGCGGGTGGTGCTGGGAATCTTGCTGACCTTGGCCTGCGGGATCATTCTGCGCAGTTCATACGGTGAAGTCGGCTTGTTTTCCGGCAGCATCCTGGCCGGTGCCAGTATCGGTGTGATCGGCGTGTTGCTGCCGGGCATCGTCAAACGGGACTTTGCCAAACACGCCGGGACCATGACCGGTGTCTACACCATGGCGCTGTGTCTGGGCGCGGCCATGGCGGCGGGGGCGACGGTTCCTCTGAGCCAGCATTTCGAGGGCAGCTGGGCCATGGGGTTGGGTTTCTGGATCCTGCCGGCATTGGTGGCGGTGGTGTTCTGGTTGCCGCAAGTCGGTCAGAAACACGGTACCCACAATGTGGCTTATCGGGTGCGTGGCTTGCTGCGTGATCCGTTGGCCTGGCAGGTGACGCTGTATATGGGCCTGCAATCTTCGTTGGCTTACATCGTTTTCGGCTGGTTGCCATCGATCCTGATCGGTCGTGGCCTGACACCGACTCAAGCGGGTCTGGTGCTGTCCGGCTCGGTCATCGTCCAGCTGGCCAGCTCGCTGGCCGCGCCTTGGCTGGCAACCCGTGGCAAAGACCAGCGTCTGGCGATCGTCATCGTCATGTGCCTGACGCTCGGCGGTCTGTTCGGTTGTCTCTACGCGCCGCTCGAAAGCCTCTGGGGTTGGGCGATTCTGCTCGGCCTGGGGCAGGGTGGTACCTTCAGCCTGGCGTTGACCCTGATCGTGCTGCGCTCACGGGATGCCCATGTTGCGGCGAACCTCTCGGGCATGGCCCAGGGCATCGGTTACACCCTGGCGTCCATGGGCCCCTTCGCTGTCGGGCTTGTGCATGACCTGACAGGCGGCCGGACTGCGCTGGGCTGGATCTTCGGGGTGATCGGTAGCGGTGCCATCATCGCCGGCCTCGGCGCCGGGCGTTCGCTGTACGTTCAGGTCGAAAGCGAAAAGGTCTGAGCCAGGCGCACTATCGGTATTCCCGCCACGAATGCCGATAGTTTTCCCGAGCGTTGCAGACTATCGTGCGGGCATCCTTTCGATTTTTCGGAGCCTGTTTATGAGTGATGTCCACAGCGCATTGATCACTGAGTTCTACACCGCTTTCCAGCGGCTGGATGCCGAGGCCATGAGCGCCTGCTACACCAAGGACGTGGTGTTCAGTGATCCTGCGTTTGGCGAGTTGCGCGGCCGCGATGCCGGCGACATGTGGCGCATGCTGACCACTCGGGCCAAGAACTTCTCTCTGACCTTCGACGATGTCCGTAGCGATGAGCGCACCGGTAGCGCCCATTGGGTGGCGACCTATCTATTCAGTCAGACCGGCAACACCGTGGTCAACGACATTCAGGCACGGTTCGTTTTTCGCGATGGCAAGATCTGTGAACACCACGACCACTTCGATCTGTGGCGCTGGTCGCGGCAGGCGCTGGGCACCAAGGGCTTGTTGCTGGGCTGGACACCGTTGGTGAGAAACGCCGTCCGGACCCAGGCCTTGAAGGGATTGAGGACTTTCCAGGCCAGTCGTTAAGGGCGGGCCTCTGATAAGATCGCAGCTTGTTTTCTGCAAGCCAAGATCCTCACGTGAACAGCAGCCTTGAAGCCCCCATCAACAGCGTCGAACCAGAGCCCGCGGTGAGCAAACCATGGTTCGTCTATCTGATTCGCGCGGCCAATGGTTCGCTGTATTGCGGGATCAGCGATGATCCCGTGCGACGGTTTGCGGTGCATCAGAGTGGCAAGGGCGCGCGGTTCTTTCTTTCCAGTCCGGCGGTGGCACTGGTTTACACGGAAGTCTGCCGCGACAAGGGTGAAGCCCTGCGTCAGGAACGCCTGATTAAAAAACTCAAGAAAAGCGCCAAGGAATGCCTGGTGACGAGTGCCTCCACAGGCTTTATCAATCTGACTGATAAGGTCCCATCAGGCTGATGGGTAGGCCGCCTACCATTTGCGCGCTAAGCTGGTGACTCTTACTCGTGCGGTGGACTTGAGCATGTCAGATCTGATTCTTCACCATTACCCGACTTCCCCTTTTGCGGAAAAGACCCGGCTGTTGCTGGGTTTCAAGGGCCTGTCATGGCGCTCAGTGAAGATCTCGCCGGTGATGCCAAAACCCGATCTGACAGCGCTGACCGGTGGTTATCGCAAGACGCCAGTCTTGCAGATTGGCGCTGATATCTATTGCGACACCGCGTTGATTGCCCGTCGTCTCGAGCAAGAGAAAGTCTCACCGGCACTGTTTCCTGAAGGTCAGGAAATGATCGCCGCGATGTTCGCCGCCTGGGCCGATTCGGTGGTTTTCCAGCATGCGGTCAGCCTGGTGTTCCAGCCAGAGTCGGTGGCGGTGCGTTTCGCCAAATTGCCGCCGGAAGCGATCAAGGCGTTTGTCGCCGACCGCGCCGGATTTTTCAGTGGCGGTAGTGCGACGCGCTTGTCGGCCGAACAGGCCAAGCATCAGTGGCCGACGATCATGGCCCGTCTGGAGCAGCAACTGCAGCGCGAGCAGGGCGACTTCCTGTTCGGTGAACCGTCGATCGCCGACTTCTCCATGGCCCACCCCTTGTGGTTCCTCAAAGGCACACCGGTTACTGCGCCATTAGTCGATGCGTACCCGGCGGTGTCCGCCTGGCTTGCCCGGGTGATGGGCTTCGGCCATGGCGCATCGAGCGATATGACCGGCGAAGAGGCGCTGGAAATTTCCCGTCAGGCCACGCCGGCCGCTTTGCCGGACGAGCAGTTCGAAGATCCGAATGGTTTCAAGGCCGGTCAGCAGGTGGTGATTGCCGCGATCGACTATGGCGTTGATCCGGTCGCAGGCGAGTTACTGTTTGCGGGTCGCGAAGAGTTGATCCTGCGTCGCGAGGATGAGCGGGGCGGTGTAGTACAGGTGCACTTTCCGCGGTTCGGCTTTCGGATTGAAGCGCGTTGATTGACAGGTCGAGCGCATAGAGTTGGATGTGTAGGAGCGAGGCTTGCCCGCGATGAAGACAACGCGGTACATCTGAAAAAATGCGCCGTCTGCTTCGCGGGCAAGCCTCGCTCCTACAGCGCCGACAAAATAGCTTCAGGGCTGTAACCGCGAATCAAGGTGCCGTTTACGTCCAGCATCGGAATCCCGCGTCCACCCAATGCCTCATAGGCCTTGCGCCCTTGGGCATCTTTCTCGAAGTCGAACTCGCTATACGGGATGCCTTTCTGGTCCAGGAAGCGTCGGATCAGTTTGCAGTAGCCACACCAGTCGGTGGCGTAGAGCACGACCCTGGCATTGGCCCGGGTCTGCTCGGACACCACCGCTTGCGGGTTGAACACTCGCTCGATTTTCCCCCAGTTCTGGTAGGCCACGACCACCAGCAGAATCAGCAGGAATTTCTTCAGGATCCCGTTCAGCATCAGTTGCGACGCTTGAGCTGATCAGTCAGTTGGGTCGGCAAGCCCTTGATGATGAGCGTGCCGGCTTCTTCGTCGTATTCAATCTTCGAGCCCAGCAGGTGCGCTTCGAAGCTGATGGACAGACCCTCGGCACGCCCGGTGAAGCGGCGGAACTGGTTGAGGGTGCGTTTATCTGCCGGGATTTCCGGCGACAAGCCGTAGTCCTTATTGCGGATGTGGTCGTAGAACGCTTTCGGGCGCTCTTCGTCGATCAGCTCGGACAATTCCTCCAGCCCCATCGGCTCGCCCATTTTTGCCTGGCTGCTGGCGTAGTCCACCAGGGTCTTGATCTTCTCCCGGGCGGACTCTTCCGGCAGGTCTTCGCTTTCGACGAAGTCGCTGAAAGCCTTGAGCAGCGTGCGGGTCTCGCCAGGGCCATCGACGCCTTCCTGGCAGCCGATAAAGTCGCGGAAGTACTCCGAGACCTTCTTGCCGTTCTTGCCTTTGATAAAGGAGATGTATTGCTTGGACTGCTTGTTGTTCTGCCACTCGGAGACGTTGATTCGCGCCGCCAGGTGCAACTGGCCCAAATCAAGATGGCGCGAGGGGGTCACGTCCAGCTCGGCGTTCACCGCCACGCCTTCGCTGTGGTGCAGCAGGGCAATGGCCAGGTAGTCGGTCATGCCTTGCTGGTAATGAGCGAACAGCACGTGGCCGCCGACCGACAGGTTGGATTCTTCCATCAGCTTTTGCAGGTGTTCGACCGCGATTCGGCTGAAGGCGGTGAAGTCCTTGCCGCCGTCGAGATATTCCTTCAGCCAGCCGCTGAAAGGATGCGCCCCGGACTCGGCATGGAAAAAGCCCCAGGCCTTGCCTTGCTTGGCGTTGTAGCTCTCGTTGAGGTCGGCGAGCATGTTTTCGATGGCCGCGGACTCAGCCAGTTCGGAGTCGCGAGCGTGGAGAACAGCAGGTGTGCCGTCGGGTTTTTTGTCGATCAGGTGGACGATGCAATGACGGATCGGCATGGGCTTCTCGGCTGGTCGTATAGGGAGGGTTGAGCCCCCCAAAAAAGTGCCCAGTGTACCGCACCTATTGGTTTTGGCGCTGTTCGACGGTCGTTTTGGGACTGTCTGACCGGCGTTATGCATTTTTTTACGGTTTTAGTGTGATAAAGCTGACCAAATGGGTAGGTAGAGGCGGATATTTCCCCGTCTCTGTGCTAGTTTTGCCCCGTCTTACGCGCAGTAATGGCGTTAAGCGTGCATTCAGCATTTGTCAGGTCGAACCAAACCCCATTTCCGGTATCTATAACCCCGATCTGTGGTGGTTGTAGCCAGGGGTGCCAAGTCCTGAGGATCTGGCTCGATGGCTGACACTGCACTCTGCAATCCAAATGAATTTGATAGGGAAGGAACACCACAATGGCTATTACTAAAGACCAATTGATCGCTGATATCGCTGAAGCTATCGACGCGCCGAAAACCACCGCGCGTAACGCTCTGGACCAACTGGCTCAAATCGTTGCTGATCAATTGGAAAACGGCGGCGAAATCACTCTGCCAGGTATCGGCAAGCTGAAAGTGACCGAGCGTCCTGCCCGTACTGGCCGTAACCCATCGACTGGCGCTGCCATCGAAATCGCTGCCAAGAAAGTTATCAAGCTGGTCGTGGCTAAAGGCCTGACTGACGCTGTTAACAAGTAAGACGCAGTAAAAAAAACCGTGCTCCGGAGCAATCCGGGCACGGTTTTTTTGTGCCTGCGATTTCAGCGATTGACCCAGGGTCAATCGCTATTTCAGTCGTTACTTAGTTTTTGCGAGCCCAACGTTCGCGCCAGGTCTGCTGCTCGGATTTAGTCTGGAAGGTCCAGGCGACGAAGCGGCTTTGCTTCTGCCCTTGGGACATTTCCACGACCTGACTTTCCAGTACGCCGGCCTTTTTCAGCGCCGTCTGGATTGCAGGCAGGTTTGAGGTTTTCGAGACCAGGGTGCTGAACCAGAGCACTTTGTGTTGAAAATGCGCGCTCTCGGCGATCAGTTGCGTCACGAAACGTGCTTCGCCGCCTTCACACCACAGTTCGGCCGATTGACCGCCAAAGTTCAGCACCGGCAGTTTGCGCTTTGGGTCGGCGCGGCCCAGGGCGCGCCATTTACGCTCGCTGCCCTTGGTCGCCTCGTCCATAGATGCGTGGAATGGCGGGTTGCACATGGTCAGGTCAAAGCGCTCGCCGGGTTCGAGCAGGCCCAGCAGAATGTGCTTGGGATTGCTTTGTTGGCGCAACTGGATGGCTTTGTTCAGCCCGTTGGATTGCACGATGGCTTTGGCGGCAGCTACGGCCGTCGGGTCGATTTCCGAGCCGAGGAAGTGCCAGCGGTAATCGCTGTAACCGATCAGCGGATAGACGCAGTTCGCGCCCATGCCGATATCGAGCACCTTGACCGGCGCACCGCGAGGGATTTCGCCGTCGTTGACGCTGGCCAGCAGGTCCGCCAGGAAGTGCACGTAATCGGCACGACCCGGAACCGGCGGGCACAGGTAGTCGGCCGGGATATCCCAATGGGCGATGCCATAGAACGACTTGAGCAACGCCCGATTGAACACCCGAACGGCGTCCGGGCTGGCGAAGTCGATGCTTTCCTTGCCATACGGGTTGATGATCACGAACTTCGCCAGTTCCGGCGTGGTTTTGATCAGCGCCGGGAAGTCATAACGACCCTGGTGGCGATTGCGCGGATGCAGGCTGGCCTTCTCGCGCGGCTCTACGGCCTTGGCCATAGTGGCAGGCTTGGGCTTTTTGTCCGGGGTTCTGGGTGTTCTGGGGGTGGTCATGGGCGAAGTCGATTCGGGGGTGGCTCAAAGTGGCGGGTATTGTCCCACATCTATCGTCGGGTGCGAGATCGCCAAGATCGCAGGCTTCGCCAATGGCTATACGCACCCCCTGTAGGAGCAGCCGGTCGACGCTCGATTGCTCGCGATGGACTTGAAGCTGATGCGTTTCGTCAGAAAGCACGCGTTATCGTTGACGACCATCGCGAGCAATCGAGCGTCGACCGGCTGCTCCTACAAAAAACAATCGTGCCAATTTTGCCGACAAAAAAAGGGAGGCCTTATGGGCCTCCCTTTTTTCAACTCCCCGATTTGCCGTTACAAGCTGGCAATCCGTGCATGCTGTTCAGCCAGCTTGCCCAGAGCCTGTTCGGCTTCGGCCAGTTTGGCGCGCTCTTTGTCGATGACTTCGGCTGGAGCCTTGTCAACGAACGCAGCGTTGGACAGCTTGCCGCCGACCCGCTGCACTTCGCCTTGCAGGCGCTGGATTTCCTTGTCCAGACGCGCCAGTTCCGCTGCCTTGTCGATCAGGCCGGCCATCGGTACCAGCACTTCCATCTCGCCAACCAGAGCGGTGGCGGACAGCGGTGCTTCGGCGCCTGGGGCGAGAATCGTGATCGATTCAAGCTTGGCCAGCTTCTTGAGCAGTGCATCGTTTTCGCACAGGCGACGCTGATCTTCGCTGCTGACGTTTCTCAGGAACAGCTGCAACGGCTTGCCCGGGCCGATATTCATCTCGCCACGGATGTTGCGCGTGCCGAGCATCAGGCCTTTGAGCCATTCGATATCGTCTTCGGCCGCCGGATCAATGCGCGCCTCGTTCGCCACCGGCCACGGTTGCAGCATGATGGTCTTGCCTTCGATACCGGCCAGCGGCGCCAGGCGCTGCCAGATTTCTTCGGTGATGAACGGCATGAACGGGTGCGCCAGACGCAGGGCGACTTCCAGCACGCGAACCAGCGTACGACGAGTGCCGCGCTGACGTTCGATCGGCGCGTTTTCGTCCCACAGCACAGGCTTGGAGAGTTCCAGGTACCAGTCGCAATACTGGTTCCAGATGAACTCGTACAGCACCTGAGTGGCCAAGTCGAAACGGAACTGGTCGAGTTGGCGGGTCACTTCGGCTTCGGTGCGTTGCAGCTGCGAAATGATCCAGCGATCGGCCAGGGACAGTTCGACTTCTTCGCCGTTCTGACCGCAGTCTTCGCCTTTATCGAGCACATAGCGCGCGGCGTTCCAGATTTTGTTGCAGAAGTTGCGATAGCCTTCGACGCGGCCCATGTCGAACTTGATGTCGCGGCCGGTGGAGGCCAGCGAGCAGAACGTGAAGCGCAGGGCGTCGGTGCCATAGCTGGCGATACCGTCAGCAAACTCGTCGCGGGTCTGCTTTTCGATCTTCTTCAGCAGTTTTGGCTGCATCAGACCGGTCGTGCGTTTTTCCACCAGTGCTTCGAGTTCGATGCCGTCGATGATGTCCAGCGGGTCCAGGACGTTGCCCTTGGACTTGGACATTTTCTGGCCCTGGCCATCGCGGACCAGGCCGTGCACGTAGACAGTCTTGAACGGGACCTGCGGCGTGCCGTCTTCGTTTTTCACCAGGTGCATGGTGAGCATGATCATCCGGGCAACCCAGAAGAAAATGATGTCGAAGCCAGTCACCAGCACGTCGGTGGAGTGGAACTTCTTCAGGAACTCAGTCTGCTGCGGCCAACCCAGGGTAGAGAACGTCCACAGACCCGAGCTGAACCAAGTGTCGAGAACGTCGTTGTCCTGTTGCAGCGCTACGTCCGGGCCAAGGTTGTTTTTGGCACGCACTTCGGCTTCGTCGCGACCTACATAAACTTTGCCCGATTCGTCGTACCAGGCCGGAATCCGGTGGCCCCACCACAACTGACGGCTGATGCACCAATCCTGGATATCGCGCATCCAGGAGAAGTACATGTTTTCGTACTGCTTGGGTACGAAAGCAATCCGGCCGTCTTCAACGGCGGCAATCGCTGGTTCAGCCAACGGCTTGGTGGAGACGTACCACTGGTCGGTCAGCCACGGTTCGATGATGGTCCCGGAGCGGTCGCCTTTCGGCACTTTCAGGGCGTGATCGTCGACGCTGACCAGCAGGCCTGCAGCCTCGAAGTCGGCAACGATTTCCTTGCGCGCCTGGAAGCGGTTGAGGCCGGCGTACACGGCGGGCAGTTTGCCGTCGATCTGCTCGTTGAGCGTGCCGTCGAGGTTGAACACCTGAGCGACCGGCAGTACATCGGCGTTCTTGTCGAAGATGTTCAGCAACGGCAGATTGTGACGCTTGCCGACTTCATAGTCGTTGAAGTCGTGGGCCGGGGTGATTTTCACACAGCCGGTGCCGAATTCCGGGTCGCAATAATCGTCAGCGATGATCGGGATGCGACGGCCGACCAGCGGCAGCTCGACGAACTTGCCGATCAGGGCCTTGTAGCGCTCATCTGCCGGGTTCACCGCGACGGCGGCGTCGCCGAGCATGGTTTCGGGACGCGTGGTGGCAACGATCAGGTAATCCAGACCTTGCGCAGTCCTGGCGCCGTCGGCCAGTGGGTAGCGCAGGTTCCACAGGAAGCCTTTCTCGTCATGGTTTTCCACTTCGAGGTCGGAAATCGCCGTGTGCAGTTTGGTGTCCCAGTTGACCAGACGCTTGCCACGGTAGATCAGGCCGTCTTCGTGCAGGCGCACAAAGGCTTCTTTAACTGCTTCCGAAAGACCGTCGTCCATGGTGAAGCGCTCGCGGCTCCAGTCTACGGACGAACCCAGGCGGCGAATCTGGCGGCTGATGTTGCCACCGGACTGATCCTTCCATTCCCAGACTTTTTCGAGGAATTTTTCGCGGCCCAGGTCATGGCGATTCTGGCCTTGAGCTTCAAGCTGACGCTCCACCAGCATTTGTGTGGCGATACCGGCGTGATCGGTGCCCGGTTGCCACAGGGTATTGCGACCCTGCATGCGGCGGAAACGGATCAGGGCGTCCATGATCGCGTTGTTGAAGCCATGGCCCATGTGCAGGCTGCCAGTGACGTTCGGCGGCGGAATCATGATGGTGTAGGAATCGCCCGCGCCTTGCGGAGCGAAATAATTCTCGGACTCCCAGGTGTTGTACCAGGAAGTTTCAATGGCGTGCGGCTGGTAGGTCTTATCCATGCGCGGCGGGACCCTATTGGCATTTATTCAGGAAAAGCCGGCAAGTATAGCGGGGATGTTCGATTGGGCGTAGAGCGAGGTGATAGCAGGAGGGAGAAAAAACGATAGGGGGGGAGGCTTGCGGGCTTTTGTGGCGAGGGAGGCAAGCCCTCTCGCCACAAGAGAGATGTGTTTGGGGTCAGAACTGATACTGGCTCAACAACCGTTCCATCCGTGCGTCGAGCCGGCGTTTGATTTCGGTTTCGATGTGCGGGGCAAAGTCGTCGATCACGTCTTGCATGATCAGCAGTGCGGCGGCACGCAGTTCGCTGTCCAGATGCAGCAGGGCATCAGGACCTTTGTTGGCTACCGGCGCTGCTGCCAATGCCGGGGCGGGCTCTGGCTCTGCGATCGATACCGGCGTCGGTTGTGCCGTGGAGTTTTCGATGGTTTCGGCAGGTTTCTTGCCTGCGACCATGTCAAACAGCATGGGGATCTGTACATCGCTGGCAACCGTTTCGGTCAGCAGCGGTGGTTGCAGGTTGTCATCGCCGAGCAGTTGGCGGATCGACTCGAGGTCGTCCAGCAGGTGCGCGGACTTTTGCAGCGGATTTGGAGTGTCCATCGGGTGCTCAGAGTCGCTGTAGACGGTGATCTTGCAGAGGATAGCCCTGTTCGCGGTAGAAACGGAAACTCTCCCGCGCGGCCTGACGAATAGTAGGGTCTTCGACCACGACTTCTGCCACACGGGCGAAGCGCTGAGCGAATGCCGGGACTTTCAGGTCCAGATTGACCAGCAGGTCGTGATGTTGTCCGCAGTCTTGGCCCAAACCGAGAACAATCAGCCCGTCCGGCTCGTTTTCAGCGGGGCCATGAGGCACAAAGCTTTCGCCTTTGAAGCTCCACAAGCGGGCGTCGAGATCCTCACGCTGGGCCGCGTCGCTGCAATGCAGATAGACCCGGTGCCCAAGGCGCCAGGCTTTTTCGGTGAGTTTGCAGGCGAAGTCCAGGCGCGCGGACGGATCGGCGCTGGGCAGAATATAAAAGTCGACTTTGGTCATTGCGGGTCCTGACGCCTGCGCTGCGTCATCCATGGATGACGCAGCGCAGGGTCTTCAGTTTCAGGCTTTGGCGCGGTCCAGCAGGTACTGGGTCAACAGCGGAACTGGACGGCCAGTGGCGCCCTTGTCCTTGCCACCGCTGGTCCAGGCAGTCCCGGCGATGTCCAGGTGCGCCCAGTTGTATTGCTTGGTGAAGCGCGACAGGAAGCAGGCGGCCGTGATGGTGCCGGCTTTCGGGCCGCCGATGTTGGCGATGTCGGCGAACGGGCTGTCCAGCTGTTCCTGGTACTCATCGAACAGCGGCAGTTGCCAGGCGCGGTCGTCGGCCTGAACGCCTGCGCTCAGCAGTTGGCCGATCAGCTCGTCGTTGTTGCCCAGCAGGCCGGAAGTGTGAGCCCCCAGAGCGACGACGCAAGCACCGGTCAGCGTTGCGATGTCGATCACCGCTTGTGGCTTGAAGCGCTCGGCATAGGTCAGGGCGTCGCACAGCACCAGACGGCCTTCGGCGTCGGTGTTGAGGATTTCCACTGTCTGGCCGCTCATGGTGGTGACGATGTCGCCCGGGCGGGCCGCGCCGCCGCTCGGCATGTTCTCGGCACAGGCCAGGATGCACACCAGGTTGATTGGCAGTTTCAGTTCGAGCACGGCATGCAGGGTGCCGAAAACGCTGGCCGAACCGCCCATGTCGTACTTCATCTCGTCCATGCCGGCGCCAGGCTTGAGGCTGATACCGCCAGTGTCGAAGGTGATGCCCTTGCCGACCAGTACGAATGGCTTCTCGGATTTCTTGCCGCCCTGGTAGTTCATGACGATCAGGCGAGGCGGTTGATCGCTGCCCTGGCCTACGGCGTAGAACGCGCCCATGCCCAGTTCTTTGATTTTCTTCTCGTCGTGAATCTCGACTTTCAGGCCTTTGTGCGCCTTGCCGAGGTTTTTCGCTTGTTCGGCGAGGAAGCTCGGGTGGCAGATGTTTGGCGGCAGATTACCCAGGTCGCGGGTAAAAGCCATGCCGGTGGCGATCGCTTGCGCGTGGGTTACGGCGCGTTCGACTTCGGCTTGTGCCGCCTTGATGGTCAGCAGGGTGATTTTTTTCAGGGCGCGCGGTTCGGTTTTCTGGCTCTTGAACTGCTCGAAGAGGTATTCACCATCCACCAGGGTTTCGGCCAGCAGGCGCGTCTTGCCGTAGCTGTCACGGCCTTTGACGATCACTTCGTCCAGGGCCAGTACCGCGTCGCTGCCGCCCAGGTTTTTGAGGGTGTTCAGCACGCCGCTGATGATTTTGCGGAAAGGACGGTCGCCCAATTCGGCATCTTTACCGATACCTACCAGCAGCACGCGTTCGGCTTTGAGGTTCGGCAGGCTATGCAGCAACAGGCTCTGGCCCACTTTGCCGGCCAGGTCGCCGCGCTTGAGGACTGCGCTGATGGCGCCGCCGCTGAGTTCGTCGAGTTGTTTGGCGACAGTGCCGAGCGTGCGGTCTTCGCCGACGGCGACCACCAGAGTGGCGGTTTTCAACGTTTCTGGGCTAACGCTTTTTACAACCAGTTCCATGTCCGGGTCCCTGAATAAATGGTCAAAGTGCGCACCGCTCAATAGTGTGCGCTTGGCTTATCTATATAAAGCTTGCTTATAAAGAGAAGTGCGCCAGTACGTACCAGCGACAAAGCCGCCAGTTTGAACCTCGCTGCCCGAGGCTGACAACCCTCCCATGAGCGATCTCCAGCGCTTTGCGTGCCAGCTTGAGCTTGCGCAGTGACAGGCGTGCTCAATCACAGGATAATGCGCCAGCTTTTTCAGCGGCTCAGCTTCACGAGCCAGCTCGATACGTTTGCTTGTTTGGCCGCCTTAGCCTGACAACCCTGGAGTGTCTGGTTTGATCGTCTTCCGTTATTTGTCCCGCGAAGTCCTGTTGACCTTGAGCGCCGTCAGCGCTGTGTTGTTGGTCATCATCATGAGCGGGCGCTTCATCAAATTCCTGGCTCAGGCAGCTTCCGGCGCCCTTGACCCGGGTTCGCTGTTCCTGATCATGGGTTTTCGCCTGCCCGGCTTCCTGCAGCTGATTCTGCCTTTGGGGCTGTTTCTCGGGATCCTGCTGGCTTACGGCCGTCTGTACCTTGAAAGCGAAATGACGGTGCTCTCGGCCACGGGCATGAGCCAGCAGCGTCTGCTGGGCATGACCATGGTCCCGGCCGTCCTGGTTGCGCTGGTGGTTGCATGGCTGAGCCTTAGCCTGGCGCCGCAGGGTGCGAAGCAGTTTCAGTTGCTGCTCAATAAGCAGGATGCGATGACCGAGTTCGACACGCTGGTGCCGGGTCGCTTTCAGGCCTTGCGTGACGAGACGCGTGTGACCTACACCGAGCAACTGTCCGATGATCGTGCCAATTTGGGCGGCGTATTCATTTCGGAAAAGCGCATGTCCACTGACAAGAAGGATCGTGGCATTTCCGTGCTGGTTGCGCAGAAGGGGCGTCAGGAAGTCAAAGAGGATGGTAGCCGCTACCTGATCCTCGACAATGGCTATCGCTACGACGGTAATCCGGGGCAGGCCGACTACCGCGCCATCAAGTACGACACCTATGGAGTGCTGCTGTCCAAGCCGGATGTGAGCGAAGAAGTGACCGATCGCGATGCGATGGCGACCCGCGATCTGCTGGGTAATCCGGATCTTCGTGCGCGTGCCGAGCTGGAATGGCGAGTCTCCCTGCCGTTGCTGGTGTTTATCGTGACCCTGATGGCGGTGCCGTTGTCACGAGTCAATCCGCGGCAAGGTCGTTTCCTCAAGCTGCTCCCGGCGGTTCTTCTTTATATGGCTTATCTGACCATCCTGATTGCGGCCCGTGGCGCCTTGGAAAAAGGCAAGATCCCGGCGGCGCTGGGGTTGTGGTGGGTGCACGCGATCTTCCTGACCGTTGGTCTGGGGTTGCTGTACTGGGAACCGTTGCGCTTGAAGCTGGCGAGTCGCCGTAGTGTGCTGGAGATGGCCCGTGGATAAGCTGGATCGCTACATCGGTAGAAGCGTGTTCGTAGCCATTGTGGGGGTGTTGGGGGTCATTCTCGGTCTGGCGTCATTGTTTGCCTTCATCGACGAGATGACCGACGTCACTGATACCTACACCTTGGTCGACGTCTTGAGCTTCGTATTGCTGACCGCGCCGCGGCGTGTCTACGACATGTTGCCAATGGCAGCCTTGATCGGCTGCCTGATCGGGCTGGGCAGCCTGGCCAGCGCCAGCGAATTGACCATCATGCGCGCCGCTGGCGTGTCCATCGGTCGTATCGTCTGGGCAGTGATGAAGCCAATGCTGGTGTTGATGCTGGTTGGGGTTCTGGTCGGCGAATACGTTGCGCCGGCCACTGAAAGCCAGGCACAGGCCAATCGCTCCCTGGCTCAGGGTAGCGGTGATGCGCAAAGTGCCAAACATGGTTTGTGGCACCGTCAGGGCGATGAGTTCATTCACGTCAACGCCGTGCAGCCCAATGGTCTGCTATATGGCGTGACCCGTTATCGTTTTGACGATCAGCGTCATATGCTCACTTCGAGCTTCGCCAAGCGCGCGGAATTCGATAAGGACCATTGGCAGTTGAGTGGTGTGACCACGACGCTTTTCCATGATGGCAGCACCGAGGTCGTCACGGCTCCCGAGGAGCGCTGGGACGTGGCGTTGAGCCCGCAACTGCTTAATACGGTCGTGATGGTGCCGGAAGCGCTGTCTATCACCGGGTTGTGGAGTTATATCCACTATCTGGCCGATCAGGGCTTGAACAACGGTCGCTACTGGCTCGCGTTCTGGGTCAAGGTGTTGCAGCCCTTGGTCACCGCCGCGCTGGTGCTGATGGCTATTTCGTTCATTTTTGGCCCGTTGCGCTCGGTAACCCTTGGTCAACGGGTATTCACTGGTGTGTTGGTGGGCTTTACCTTCCGTATCGCTCAGGATCTGCTGGGGCCATCGAGTCTGGTGTTCGGTTTCTCGCCATTGTTCGCGGTATTGGTGCCGGCCGGTATCTGTGCGCTGGCCGGGGCCTGGTTGTTGCGCCGAGCCGGTTGATAGCGGGCTTTGCCCTGCGCTGGCTGAATAAAAACGCCCCTGTCGAAAGATCGGGGCGTTTTTTTCGTAAAGCCTTGCTACCCCTGCGCTGCGGGCTGATCAAAGGAACTGAAGTTACAACTGCTACGCAGCCGAGCGCAGGCAAACGTGACGCTTGCTCGGTGTATCAGGTACAATTCCCGGCTATTTTTCGGCGGGCTATGCCTGCAGCCTTTTTGAGTGTTGATCCGTGAGTGATTTGAGTCATATCCGCAATTTCTCCATCATCGCCCACATTGACCATGGCAAGTCGACTCTGGCCGATCGCTTCATCCAGATGTGCGGCGGCCTGGCCGAGCGCGAAATGGAAGCCCAGGTACTGGACTCCATGGACCTTGAGCGTGAACGCGGGATCACCATCAAGGCACATAGCGTAACCCTGTATTACAAGGCCAAAGACGGCATCAACTACCAGTTGAACTTCATTGACACCCCGGGCCACGTTGACTTCACCTATGAAGTCAGCCGGTCGCTGGCGGCCTGTGAAGGCGCGCTGCTGGTGGTCGACGCCGGCCAAGGCGTTGAGGCCCAGTCGGTAGCCAACTGCTACACGGCGATCGAGCAGGGCCTGGAGGTCATGCCGGTACTGAACAAGATCGACCTGCCACAGGCCGATCCAGACCGCGTTAAAGAAGAAATCGAAAAAATCATCGGCATCGATGCCACCGACGCGGTCACCTGCAGTGCCAAGACCGGTCTGGGCGTCGATGAAGTGCTTGAGCGTCTGGTTCACACCATTCCTGCGCCGACCGGCAATATCGAAGATCCGCTGCAAGCGTTGATCATCGACTCCTGGTTCGACAACTACCTGGGCGTTGTGTCCCTGGTTCGCGTGCGCCACGGCCGCGTGAAGAAGGGCGACAAGATTCTGGTGAAATCCACCGGCAAGATCCACCTGGTGGACAGCGTCGGCGTATTCAACCCGAAACACACCGCTACCGTTGATCTGAAAGCCGGTGAAGTAGGCTTCATCATCGCCGGTATCAAGGACATTCACGGCGCGCCAGTCGGTGACACCCTGACCTTGAGCTCGACGCCGGACGTCGACGTATTGCCAGGTTTCAAACGCATTCAGCCGCAGGTGTACGCCGGTCTGTTCCCGGTCAGCTCCGATGACTTCGAAGATTTCCGTGAAGCCCTGCAAAAGCTCACGCTGAACGACTCCTCCTTGCAGTACACCCCGGAAAGCTCTGACGCGCTGGGCTTCGGCTTCCGCTGCGGGTTCCTCGGCATGCTGCACATGGAAATCATCCAGGAGCGCCTGGAGCGCGAGTACGACCTGGACCTGATCACCACGGCGCCGACGGTAATTTTCGAGCTGTTGCTCAAGAGCGGTGAAACGATTTACGTCGATAACCCGTCCAAGCTGCCGGATCTGTCGGCCATCGAAGACATGCGCGAGCCGATCGTGCGGGCCAATATTCTTGTGCCGCAAGAGCACCTGGGCAACGTCATTACCCTGTGCATCGAAAAACGTGGTGTACAGCACGACATGCTGTTCCTGGGCAGCCAGGTCCAGGTGACCTACGATTTGCCGATGAACGAAGTGGTTCTGGACTTCTTTGACCGTCTGAAGTCCACCAGTCGCGGCTACGCTTCGCTGGATTATCATTTCGATCGTTATCAATCAGCTAATCTGGTCAAGCTGGATGTATTGATCAACGGTGAGAAAGTCGACGCCCTGGCGTTGATCGTGCACCGTGACAACGCACACTACAAAGGCCGTGCGTTGACCGAGAAGATGAAAGAACTGATTCCGCGGCAGATGTTCGATGTGGCAATCCAGGCCGCCATTGGCGGGCAGATTGTGGCGCGGACAACCGTCAAGGCGCTCAGAAAGAACGTACTGGCCAAATGCTACGGTGGTGACGTTAGCCGTAAGCGCAAGCTGTTGGAAAAGCAGAAGGCCGGTAAAAAACGCATGAAGCAGGTGGGTAACGTGGAGATTCCACAAGAAGCCTTCCTTGCTGTGCTCAGGTTGGATAGTTAGGTCCTATGTCACTAAATTTCCCGCTGTTGCTGGTCATCGCTGTCGCCGTTTGCGGTTTGTTGGCGTTGCTCGATCTGCTCTTTCTGGCACCGCGCCGGCGTGCAGCCATCGCCACTTATCAGGGCAGCGTCAGCCAGCCCGATGTAGTCGTGGTCGAGAAGCTGAACAAAGAGCCGTTGCTGGTTGAATACGGCAAATCGTTCTTCCCGGTGTTGTTCATCGTGCTGGTACTGCGTTCGTTCCTGGTGGAACCGTTCCAGATTCCTTCGGGCTCGATGAAGCCGACCCTGGATGTCGGCGACTTCATTCTGGTGAGCAAGTTTTCTTACGGGATCCGCTTGCCGGTGATCGACAAGAAAGTCATCGAAGTCGGTGATCCGCAGCGCGGCGATGTGATGGTGTTCCGCTACCCAAGCGATCCGAACGTCAACTACATCAAGCGCGTAGTCGGCTTGCCAGGCGACGAAATTCGTTACACCGCCGACAAGCGACTGTTCGTCAATGGGCAATCGGTGGCCGAGCAGTTGGTGGGTTCCGAGCCAGGTACGTTGGGCAGTGCAGAGCTCTATAAGGAAAAACTCGGCGCTGTCGAGCACCTGATCCGCAAGGAAATGAGCCGCTTTCGTGCAACTCCGGACCATCAGTGGACCGTGCCTGCCGGGCATTACTTCATGATGGGCGACAACCGCGACAACTCCAATGACAGTCGCTACTGGGATGACCCGAGTATTCCCAAGGATCTTCTGGGCATGGTTCCCGACAAGAATATTGTCGGCAAGGCCTTTGCAGTCTGGATGAGCTGGCCCGAACCAAAACTCAGCCGCCTGCCGAATTTCTCGCGGGTTGGCCTGATCAAGTAATCACACACGGCGCTGTTGAACACAGCGCCGAATGCTTTTCTGGGTCTTGTAGAACGCTTCACGACGCCGGTTCCGCCGTCGTCAGTGATCTTTACAGCGATGTCGCCAGAAGCATGCAGTCAACAATATTCAGGATGTGGATTTGAACACAGCGTTAATTGTCGAGGGCCAGCGGTGCCTTGTCCCAATGGTGGCGATATTCGACCACGAACTCAGTGTGGGTAAACCGTGAGCGTCTCTTTAAGCCGTCTCGAGCGTCAGCTCGGCTATACCTTCAAGGATCAGGAGCTGATGGTCCTGGCCCTGACTCACCGCAGTTTTGCCGGGCGCAACAATGAACGCCTGGAATTTCTCGGTGATGCCATTCTCAACTTCGTCGCCGGTGAAGCACTGTTCGATCGCTTTCCGCTCGCTCGCGAAGGCCAGTTGTCGCGTTTGCGCGCACGGCTGGTGAAAGGCGAAACCCTGGCGGTGCTGGCTCGTGGTTTCGATCTGGGCGAGTACCTGCGTCTGGGCTCCGGCGAGTTGAAGAGCGGGGGCTTTCGTCGCGAGTCGATCCTCGCTGATGCCCTGGAAGCTCTGATCGGCGCCATCTACCTGGATGCGGGCATGGAGGTGGCGCGCGAGCGCGTACTGGCCTGGCTGACGTCCGAGTTCGAAGGCCTGACGCTGGTCGACACCAACAAAGATCCAAAGACCCGACTGCAAGAGTTCCTGCAGTCGCGTGCCTGTGACCTGCCACGTTATGAAGTGGTAGATATCCAGGGTGAGCCCCATTGCCGGACGTTCTTCGTCGAATGCGAAATCACCTTATTGAATGAAAAAAGCCGAGGTCAGGGTGTGAGTCGTCGTATTGCCGAACAGGTAGCGGCCGCCGCAGCACTGATAGCCCTGGGCGTGGAGAATGGCCATGACTGATTCAACTGCAACTCGCTGTGGCTATGTCGCCATCGTCGGCCGTCCCAACGTGGGCAAATCCACGCTGCTGAACCACATTCTCGGGCAAAAGCTGGCGATCACTTCGCGCAAGCCGCAAACCACCCGCCACAACATGCTCGGCATCAAGACTGAAGGCACCGTTCAGGCTGTCTATGTCGACACCCCGGGTATGCACAAGGGCGGCGAAAAAGCGCTCAACCGTTACATGAACAAAACCGCGTCAGCGGCGTTGAAAGACGTCGATGTGGTGATCTTCGTGGTCGACCGCACCCGCTGGACCGATGAAGACCAGATGGTGCTCGAGCGTGTTCAGTACGTTCAAGGCCCGGTCATCGTGGCATTGAACAAGACCGACCGCATCGAAGACAAAGCTGAACTGATGCCGCATTTGAGCTGGTTGCAAGAACAGTTGCCAAACGCGCAGATCATGCCGATTTCGGCGCAGCACGGTCACAACCTCGACGCCCTGGAGCGTGTGATCGCCGAGCACCTGCCGGAAAACGATCACTTCTTCCCGGAAGACCAGATCACTGATCGCAGCAGCCGTTTCCTTGCAGCGGAACTGGTACGCGAGAAAATCATGCGTCAGATGGGCGCTGAATTGCCGTACCAGATCACCGTGGAAATCGAAGAGTTCAAGCAGCAGGGCAAGACCTTGCATATCCACGCCTTGATTCTCGTCGAGCGCGACGGTCAGAAGAAAATCATCATTGGCGAGAAGGGCGAGCGGATCAAACGCATCGGTACCGAGGCGCGCAAGGATATGGAGCTGCTGTTCGACTCCAAAATCATGCTCAACCTGTGGGTCAAGGTCAAAGGCGGCTGGTCCGACGACGAACGCGCCCTGCGTTCCCTGGGTTACGGCGACCTGTAAGCGCCAAGGCTGGATGCAACAAAGATCTAATGTGGGAGCGGGCTTGCTCGCGAAGGCGGTGTCACAGTCGACAGAGATGTTGAATGTTGAACCGCTTTCGCGAGCAAGTCGGATCGCCGCACCGCCGCTCCCACATTAGGTATGTGCCGTTTTCACTGGCTGTATTCTCTTAGAGATACTCGACTTCCATGCCCCCAACCCCACCCATCGCCCAACCCGCCTACGTACTGCACAGCCGGGCTTACCGCGAAAACAGTGCGCTGGTGGATTTCCTCACGCCTCAAGGTCGGCTGCGGGCGGTGTTGCGCAGTGCGCGGGGTAAGGCCGGGACATTGGCGCGGCCGTTCGTGCCGCTGGAAGTCGAATTTCGTGGGCGCAGCGAGCTGAAAAATGTCGGGCGTATGGAAAGCGCCGGTGTTTCCACCTGGCTCAACGGTGAGGCGCTGTTCAGCGGGCTCTACCTCAATGAGCTGTTGATCCGCCTGCTGCCTGCCGAAGATCCTCACCCAGCCGTTTTCGATCACTACGCCGCGACTTTGCTGGCCCTTGCTGAAGGGCGTCCGCTCGAACCTTTGCTGCGGGCCTTCGAGTGGCGCCTGCTGGATGATCTCGGTTACGGATTCGCGCTGGACACCGACATTCATGGCGATCCGATAGCTGCGGACGGTATGTATCGCTTGCAAGTCGATGCCGGGCTTGAGCGGGTCTACTTACTGCAACCGGGATTGTTCAACGGCACTGAGCTGCTGGCCATGGCTGAAGCCGACTGGACTGCCCCCGGCGCGCTCTCCGCTGCCAAGCGTCTGATGCGTCAAGCGCTGGCTGTGCATCTCGGTGGTCGGCCATTGGTCAGTCGCGAGTTGTTTCGCAAGCCGTAGCGAGCGGTTTCCGGTCTCGGAAATACGTTCGAGTTTTGACGAGTGGATCTCGAAGTCAGGCAAGGCGCCGCGACGAGTCATCACCCGCTGTGGCGAGGAGCGGCAACGCAACATGGCCGAAGTGTCGGACCGAACGAAAGACGCCGTCAAAAGCGAACAGTTATTTTCGTGACTGGACACTATATGCTGTGCGCCGAATCTTCCATTCTTCAGGAGCGCTTCCGTGACCACCAGCAATCGCATTCTTCTTGGCGTGAACATCGACCACGTTGCCACTCTGCGCCAGGCCCGGGGCACTCGTTATCCTGATCCGGTCAAGGCGGCGCTGGATGCGGAAGAGGCGGGGGCTGACGGGATTACCGTGCATTTGCGTGAAGACCGCCGACACATTCAGGAGCGTGATGTGCTGCTGCTCAAGGATGTGTTGCAAACCCGCATGAACTTCGAAATGGGCGTCACCGAAGAGATGATGGCTTTCGCCGAGCGCATTCGCCCGGCGCATATCTGTCTGGTCCCGGAAACCCGTCAAGAGCTGACCACCGAAGGCGGTCTTGATGTCGCGGGGCAAGAAGCGCGGATCAAGGCTGCGGTAGAGCGCCTGGCCAAATTCGGCTGTGAGGTCTCGCTATTCATCGATGCCGATGAGCGGCAGATCGAAGCGTCCAGGCGGGTCGGCGCACCGGCGATTGAATTGCACACCGGCCGTTACGCCGATGCGCAGACACCGACCGAAGTTGCAGAAGAATTGCTGCGAGTCGCTGATGGCGTGGCCTGCGGTCTGGCCCAAGGTCTGATAGTCAACGCCGGTCACGGCCTGCATTACCACAACGTCGAAGCCGTTGCCGCGATTAAAGGCATCAACGAATTGAACATCGGGCACGCGTTGGTGGCACATGCGCTGTTCGTCGGATTCAAGTCGGCAGTGGCGGAAATGAAGGCGTTGATTCTGGCGGCAGCAAAGGCATAAGAAGATCGTTCCCACGCTCCCGCGTGGGAATGCCTCACTGGACGCTCTGCGTCCGTTTTCAGTCATGATCTACAGCGGTGGCATTTCTTCGGTCGGCTTGGTCTTGTCCACGCCGGGTACGTGCAGATTGCCTTCAGCCACCTGATTGCCCTCCAGCTGCGGCTGCGTGACCCAGGTCAGGATGTCGTAGTAACGACGGATGTTGGCGACAAAGTGCACCGGCTCACCGCCACGGGCATAGCCATAGCGGGTTTTGCTGTACCACTGCTTCTGCGCCAGGCGCGGCAGCATCTTCTTCACATCGAGCCATTTGTTCGGATTCAGGCCTTCTTTTTCGGCCAGTTTTCGAGCGTCATCAAGATGGCCGGTACCGACGTTGTAGGCCGCAAGTGCAAACCAGGTGCGATCCGGCTCTTCGATCTTGTCGTCCAGCTGATCCTTCATATACACCAGGTACTTGGCCCCGCCGCTGATGCTTTGCCTGGCGTCCAGGCGGTTGGACACGCCCATGGCCTGCGCGGTGTTCTGAGTCAGCATCATCATGCCGCGAACGCCGGTTTTGGAAGTGACTGCCGATTGCCATAACGACTCTTGATAGCCAATCGCGGCAAGCAGTCGCCAATCGACTTTTTCATCCTTGGCCGACGCTTTGAAGTGCTTTTCGTATTTGGGCAAGCGTTGCTGCAAATGCTGGGCGAAGGTGTAGGCACCGACATAGCCAAGTACGTCCACATGCCCATAATAGCGATCCTTCAAACGTTGCAAGGTGCCGTTCTTCTCCACCTTGTCGAGGAAAGTGTTGATCTCGTTGAGCAGGCTGTTGTCATCGCCAGGGGCCACGGCCCAGCTCTGGTTGCTGGCATCACCCAGGTCGAAGGCGACCCGCACATTGGGGAAGTAGACCTGGTTCATCGCCACTTCGTTGGAATCGACCAGCGTCAGATCAATCTGGCCCTCATCAACCATGCGCAGCAGGTCGACGACTTCAACGGCGTCGGACTCTTCGTATTCAATACCGGGATATTTGCGTTTCAGATCCGCCAGCTGCTCGGCGTGGGTGCTGCCCTTGAGCACCATGATGTGCTTGCCTACCAGGTCGGCAGCGTTGGTCGGGCGTGACTGGCCGTTGCGGTAGATGATCTGTGGAGTGACTTCCAGGTAGGTGTGGGAAAACCTGACCTGCTGTTTGCGCTTCTCGCTGCTGACCAGACCGGCAGCCGCCAGCACCGGGCCATTGGGTTTGCCTATCTGACTGAAAAGATCATCGAGGTTGTCAGCGGTTTCGATCTTCAGCTTGACGCCCAGGTCCTCGGCGAAACGTTTCACCAGCTCGTATTCGAAGCCGGTTTCGCCATTGCGATCCTGGAAGTAGGTGGCGGGGCTGTTACGGGTGACCACCCGCAGTACGCCATCCTCCTTTACGCGCTCGAGTGTGCTGGGTTTATCAACACAGGCACTGAGCATCAGGAAGAGTCCGGTTGCGATGAGCCATTTGACACAGCGCGGACGGAAAGCCGTTTTGGAAAACATTCGCGCAGTATACGCAAAGGACCACGACCGCCATATCTCGACAGCGAAGGGCATGTCTGCTAGCGAGAGAAAAAACCGGCTGAAGCCCTGAAAAACAGGCTCTGTGGCGCGAATGTGACGGCAAAAATAACCCGTCGCACGCGCCTTGATAGCCATTGGTTAAAGGTGCTGGGCCACGGGCCGACGTTCGGCCAAAGGCTGGCGTGCCGTTTCGGGTGCTGTCGCGGGCGGTTTAGGCTAGAATGCACGGCCTCAAAGCACACCCCTTCCCGAGGCTGTCCCGAAGATGTTGATCCTGCGCGGCGCTCCTGCCCTTTCTGCCTTTCGCCACAGCAAACTTCTTGAGCAACTGAGCCGATGCGTCCCGGCTGTCAGTGGCTTGTATGCTGAATTCGCTCACTTCGCCGAAGTCACCGGCGTTCTGACCGGCGACGAACAGCAGGTGCTGGCGCGCCTTCTGAAGTACGGCCCAAGTGTGCCGGTACAAGAGCCGACCGGCCGTCTGTTCCTGGTGTTGCCGCGTTTCGGCACCATTTCGCCATGGTCGAGCAAGGCCAGCGACATCGCCCGCAACTGCGGCCTGGCGAAAATCCAGCGCCTGGAGCGCGGCATCGCTTTCTACGTGGCCGGTGAATTCACCGACGCGCAAGCACAGCTGATCGCCGATGCGCTGCACGACCGCATGACCCAGATCGTGCTGGAAAACCTCGAGCAGGCTGCCGGTCTGTTCAGTCACTCCGAACCCAAGCCGCTGACTGCTATCGACGTGCTGGGTGGCGGTCGCGCCGCGCTGGAGAAAGCCAACGTCGAACTGGGCCTGGCCCTGGCGGAAGACGAAATCGATTACCTGGTCAACGCCTTCGTAGGCCTTGCGCGCAACCCGCACGACATCGAACTGATGATGTTCGCCCAGGCGAACTCCGAGCACTGCCGTCACAAGATCTTCAACGCCAGTTGGGACATCGACGGCGAGAACCAGGAAAAAAGCCTGTTCGGCATGATCAAGAACACCTACGTGATGCACAGCGAAGGCGTTCTGTCGGCTTACAAGGACAACGCTTCGGTGATTGTCGGCAACGTTGCCGGCCGTTTCTTCCCGGACCCTGAAACCCGCCAGTATGGCGCGGTGCAGGAGCCGGTGCACATCCTGATGAAAGTCGAGACCCACAACCACCCGACCGCGATTGCCCCGTTCCCGGGCGCCTCCACCGGTTCCGGTGGCGAGATCCGCGACGAAGGCGCCACCGGTCGCGGTGCCAAGCCAAAGGCTGGCCTGACCGGTTTCACCGTGTCCAATCTGCAGATCCCGGGTTTCGAACAACCGTGGGAAGTGCCGTACGGCAAACCCGAGCGCATCGTCACCGCGCTGGACATCATGATCGAAGGCCCATTGGGCGGCGCTGCGTTCAACAACGAATTCGGCCGTCCGGCGCTGACCGGTTATTTCCGCACCTTCGAACAATCCATCACCACCCCGCATGGCGATGAAGTGCGCGGTTACCACAAGCCGATCATGTTGGCGGGTGGTATGGGCAACATCCGTGAAGAACACGTGAAGAAAGGCGAAATCGTCGTTGGCTCCAAGCTGATCGTGCTCGGCGGCCCGGCAATGCTCATCGGCCTGGGCGGCGGCGCAGCTTCTTCCATGGCCACCGGCACCAGCTCGGCGGACCTGGACTTTGCTTCGGTACAGCGTGAAAACCCGGAAATGGAACGCCGTTGCCAGGAAGTCATTGACCGTTGCTGGCAGTTGGGTGAACACAACCCGATCAGCTTTATCCACGACGTGGGTGCGGGCGGTCTGTCCAACGCCTTCCCGGAACTGGTCAACGACGGCGACCGTGGTGGCCGCTTCGAGCTGCGCAACATTCCAAACGACGAGCCGGGCATGGCCCCGCACGAGATCTGGAGTAACGAATCCCAGGAACGCTACGTTCTGGCCGTCGGCCCGGCCGACTTCGAGCGCTTCAAGGCGATCTGCGAACGTGAGCGCTGCCCGTTCGCCGTGGTCGGCGAAGCCACTGCCGAGCCACAGCTGACTGTCACCGACAGCCACTTCGGCAACAGCCCGGTGGACATGCCGCTCGAAGTGCTGCTGGGCAAAGCCCCGCGCATGCACCGTTCGGTCGTTCGTGAAAGCGAGCTGGGCGACGATTTCGATCCGTCGACGCTGAACATCGCCGACTGCGTCGAGCGCGTTCTGCATCACCCGGCCGTGGCCAGCAAAAGCTTTTTGATCACCATCGGCGACCGCACCATCACCGGCCTCGTGGCCCGTGATCAGATGGTCGGTCCGTGGCAGGTTCCGGTGGCCGACGTTGCCGTCACCGCCACCAGCTTCGACGTTTACACCGGTGAAGCCATGGCCATGGGCGAGCGCACTCCGCTGGCGCTGCTGGACGCTCCGGCGTCGGGCCGCATGGCCATCGGCGAAACCCTGACCAACATCGCCGCGTCGCGCATCGGCAAGATCTCCGACATCAAACTGTCGGCGAACTGGATGTCCGCAGCCGGTCACCCGGGCGAAGACGCGCGTCTGTACGACACCGTCAAAGCGGTCGGCATGGAACTGTGCCCGGAACTGGGTATCACCATTCCGGTGGGCAAGGACTCGATGTCCATGGCCACCCGCTGGAACGATAAAGGCGTGGACAAGAGTGTAACCTCGCCAATGTCGCTGATCGTGACCGGTTTTGCCCCGGTAACCGACATCCGTCAGACCCTGACCCCGCAACTGCGCATGGACAAGGGCACCACCGATCTGATCCTGATCGACCTGGGCCGTGGCCAGAACCGCATGGGCGCCTCGATCCTGGCACAGGTTCACGGCAAGCTCGGCAAGCAGGCTCCGGACGTCGACGACGCCGAAGACCTGAAAGCCTTCTTCGCGGTGATCCAGGGCCTCAACGCCGACGGTCACCTGCTGGCCTACCATGACCGTTCCGACGGTGGTCTGCTGACCAGCACCGTGGAAATGGCCTTCGCCGGCCACTGCGGTCTGAGCCTGAACCTCGACGGTCTGGCTGAAACCTCGGCCGATATCGCTGCGATCCTGTTCAACGAAGAGCTGGGTGCCGTGATTCAGGTTCGTCAGGACGCCACTGCGGACATCCTCGCGCAGTTCAGCGCTGCCGGCCTGGGCGACTGCGTTTCGGTGATCGGTCAACCGCTCAACAACGGCGAAGTCACCATCAGCTTCAATGGTGAAACCGTTTTTGAAGGCCAGCGTCGTCTGCTGCAGCGTCAGTGGGCCGAAACCAGCTACCAGATTCAGCGTCTGCGCGACAACGCTGATTGCGCCGAGCAAGAGTTCGACGTACTGCTGGAAGAAGACAACCCGGGTCTGAGCGTCAAGCTGAGCTACGACGTGAACCAGGACATCGCTGCGCCGTACATCAAGAAAGGCATTCGTCCTCAGGTGGCGGTACTGCGTGAGCAGGGCGTCAACGGTCAGGTGGAAATGGCTGCGGCGTTCGACCGTGCCGGCTTCAACGCGATCGACGTGCACATGAGCGACATTCTTGCCGGTCGTGTCGACCTGAACGAGTTCAAAGGTCTGGTTGCGTGCGGTGGTTTCTCCTATGGCGACGTTCTCGGCGCCGGTGAGGGCTGGGCCAAGTCGGCACTGTTCAACAGCCGTGCACGGGATGCCTTCCAGGGCTTCTTCGAACGTAACGACAGCTTCACCCTCGGTGTGTGCAACGGTTGCCAGATGATGTCCAACCTGCACGAACTGATCCCGGGCAGCGAGTTCTGGCCGCACTTCGTGCGTAACCGTTCCGAGCAGTTCGAAGCCCGCGTGGCGATGGTTCAGGTGCAGGAATCGAACTCGATCTTCCTGCAAGGCATGGCCGGTTCGCGTATGCCAATCGCCATCGCCCACGGTGAAGGCCATGCCGAGTTCGAGAGCGAAGAGGCACTGCTCCAGGCCGATCTGTCCGGTTGCGTGGCGATGCGTTTCGTCGACAACCACGGCAAGGTCACTGAAAACTACCCGGCCAACCCGAACGGCTCGCCGCGCGGGATCACCGGGCTGACCAGCCGCGACGGTCGTGTGACCATCATGATGCCGCACCCTGAGCGGGTGTTCCGTGCCGTGCAGAACTCCTGGCGCTCGGAAGACTGGAACGAAGACGCGCCATGGATGCGCATGTTCCGTAACGCTCGGGTCTGGGTTAACTAAAGGCCGTGTACAAGCTCAGCTTTTTTGTGCCGCCCAGCCACGTCGACGTGG
Source organism: Pseudomonas sp. GW821-FHT07G10 (assembly GCF_059418545.1). Classification (NCBI taxonomy): domain Bacteria; kingdom Pseudomonadati; phylum Pseudomonadota; class Gammaproteobacteria; order Pseudomonadales; family Pseudomonadaceae; genus Pseudomonas; species Pseudomonas sp. GW821-FHT07G10. The sequence goes on from NZ_JBWKQB010000004.1 coordinate 147,324, forward strand.
TCAAAAGCGCCGTATTCGCCGCCGGTGGCGGGCGGATCGGTGCTTATGATCAGTGTTCGTGGCAGGTGCTGGGCCAGGGCCAGTTTCGTCCACTGGACGGCAGTCAGCCGTTTCTCGGGCAAACCGGTCTGGTTGAGCAGGTGGCGGAATGGAAGGTTGAGCTGGTGGTGGCCGATGAATTGATCCACTCGGTGGTGATGGCGCTCAAGCAAAGCCATCCCTATGAGACGCCGGCTTATGAAGTGTGGCGGTTGGAAGATTTCTGATCTGACGCCGTAAAATGAAAAACCCGCTGAATCGGTAACGGTCAGCGGGTTTTTTGTTGTTCGTTCTGGCGTCTCGCGGGCAAGAACCAGGCGGCTCCTGCAGTTGATTGCATTTCCCGGTAGGAGCTGGCGCAGCCTGCGATCTTTTGATCTTCTTTTAAATTACGGACGAATTTCGATCATCGTGCCGTCCGGGACCAGGCCCCAGATTTCGCGCATGTCGATGTTGCGCAAGGCAATACAGCCGTCGGTCCAGTCAAGGGTATGGAAAAGCTGCTCCGGGTAATCCAGGGTATCCGGGGTGCCGTGGATCATGATCATGCCCCCGGGCTCTACCCCTTCACGACGCGAGCGCACGGAGTCGCTGACGTTTGGGTAGGAGATGTGCATGGCCAGGTTGAAGCGGTCACTGATCTTGCGCCAGTCCACCCAATAAATACCTTCCGGCGTGCGTTTATCGCCTTCCATGAACTTCGCGCCTCTGGGCTGTTTGCCCAGGGAGATGCGATAGGTCTTGAGCGGCTTGCCGCCGTTGAGCAATTGCAGTTGGCGGGCTGATTTGAGTACCAGCACTTTTTCGATGACTTTGCCATCCAGGGTTACCACCGTGGAGGCGGTGGCCTGGGAGGCAGTAACGAACAACAGGCAGAAGAGGGCAAGCAACCAGCGCATTGCAACGATATCCCTAAGAGTACGGTGTACTTTCTATTATTTAAGTGTAATCGCAGGTTGCGCGAGTGGTGGAATCGATTCGGATCGGACCGGGTAAACCTGTGTCTGTCTGTCAGCGAAGAAGCATTCTAAAGTACGCCCGACGGTGCGGAAAGCCAGCTCGGACCAAGGGATGTCGGCTTCTTCGAAAAGCCGCACTTCCAGGCTCTCTTCGCCGGCAGCAAAGTCGAGGTCCGCCAGCTCTGCGCGAAAGAACACATGCACCTGATTGATATGCGGCACGTCGATCAAGGTGTAGATGCTCAGGTTACGTACCCGCGCGCAGGCCTCCTCGCTGGTCTCGCGAATCGCGGCTTGCTCGACGGTTTCGCCGTTCTCCATGAAGCCCGCCGGCAACGTCCAGTAACCGCGTCGCGGTTCGATGGCGCGACGGCAGAGCAGTACCTGAGTGCCCCAGGTCGGCAGGCAACCGGCGACAATATTCGGGTTCTGGTAATGAATGGTCTGGCAGTGATCGCAGACGAAACGCAGGCGCGAGTCGCCTTCGGGAATGCGCTGGGTAACCGGGTTGCCGCAGTGGCTGCAGAATTTCATGCTGGGTTTCCGTAAATGCTGTGCCTATCTTGGCGTGCGGGGGCCTGTGTCGGCAAGTTGTCGTTAAGCGACATGCAGTGGATCGGGGGTTGGGCGAGGGATTTCTTTGGTGCATGATGCAAAGTAGCCAACAGATCGAGATGACTCATGCTGGACGAGCTGCTTCATCGCGTAAGCAATCACATTCCGCGTACGCTGGAGACTGACCGACGTTTCCCCGAAGCCGCAGTGCTGGTGCCTATCACCCGCAGTGACGAGCCAGAGCTGGTATTGACCCTGCGCGCGAGCGGGCTCTCGACCCATGGCGGCGAAGTGGCTTTTCCGGGGGGGCGGCGCGATCCGGAAGATCCCGACCTGATCTTTACCGCCCTGCGCGAAGCCGAAGAAGAAATCGGCTTGCCGCCTGGTCTGGTAGAAGTGATCGGGCCACTCAGTCCGCTGATCTCCCTGCACGGCATCAAGGTCACACCTTACGTCGGGGTGATCCCGGATTTCGTTGAGTACCGGGCCAACGATGCCGAGATTGCCGCGGTGTTCAGCGTGCCGTTGGAGTTCTTCCGCGAGGACCCACGTGAACATACCCACCGTATCGACTATCAGGGGTGCAGTTGGTATGTGCCCAGCTATCGTTTCGGTGAGTACAAGATATGGGGGCTGACAGCGATTATGATCGTCGAGTTGATCAACCTGCTCTATGACGCAAAAATCAGCCTGCATCACCCGCCCAAAAGCTTTATCAATATTTGAAGCCATTGCTCACATGGCCTGAACCCGTGGCACCGTAAGCCTTGAGGATAACTAGATGAAATACCGCCTGGGCGACGCCCGAGTCGAAACCCATCCACAGAGCTGGGTTGCACCCAACGCCACGCTGGTGGGCAAGGTCAAACTGGAGGAGGGCGCCAACGTCTGGTTCAACGCGGTATTGCGCGGTGACAATGAACTGATCCTGATCGGCAAGAACAGCAATGTGCAAGATGGCACCGTCATGCACACCGATATGGGGTATCCGCTGACCATCGGTACCGGTGTGACCATCGGCCATAACGCCATGCTGCATGGTTGCACCGTCGGCGATTTCAGCCTGATCGGTATTAATGCAGTGATCCTTAACGGCGCGAAAATCGGCAAGAACTGCATCATCGGCGCCAATTCGCTGATTGGCGAAGGCAAGGAAATTCCCGATGGTTCGCTGGTGATGGGCTCGCCGGGCAAGGTGGTGCGCGAGTTGACCGAATCGCAGAAGAAAATGCTCGAAGCCAGCGCCGCGCACTATGTCCACAACTCCCAGCGTTACGCCCGGGATCTCGTTGAGCAGCAAGAATGAGCACGACCGAAAGACCAGTCGTCTCGCCCTGCGTGAACATTTGCGCACTCGATGAGGATGACGTCTGCACCGGCTGCCAACGCACCGTCGATGAAATCACCCGCTGGAGCCGGATGGACAACGACGAGCGCCGTAAGGTGCTGGGGTTGTGTCATGAACGGGCGAAGTCCAGCGGGTTGGTGTGGATGATCGGGGCCAAGCCGAATATCTGAACCTCGCCACAGGTTTGGTGTGACTTCCTTGGCCCAACCCCATCGCCTGACGTACCCTGTGTGCCTTGTTTCCAGGTTCCCCTGCGCGCCATGCTCTTCCTGATCGCTTACATCGCCAGCGTCGTGCTGATCAACTACGCCTTTTCCACCGCCCCGCACCTGGACATTATCTGGTCGGCCTGGGGCGGGTTGGTGTTCGTGTTGCGAGACATGGTGCAAACCCGTTTTGGCCACGGCGCCATTCTTGCGATGCTGGCCGCGCTGGTGCTGTCCTACGTCACTTCGGATCCGTCGATCGCGCTGGCCAGCGCGATCGCCTTCGCGGTCTCCGAATGCATTGACTGGCTGGTGTTCAGCATCACCAGGCGGCCGTTGCACGATCGCCTGTGGATAAGTTCGGCGCTGAGCATTCCGTTGGACACCGTCATCTTTTTCGGCCTGATCGGCGCGCTGACTCCGGGTGTGGTTCTCACTGCTCTGGGTTCCAAATTCGCTGGCGTGACCGTCGTTTGGCTGGCCATGGCCTGGCGTTTGCGCAAGAACGCGGTCCTGGGTTAAAGCCAAACCGCCCGGTTCATGTAAAATGCCGCGCTTTCTCCCCATGGGAAGCCCGCTCAGCGTGCGACCCTCGATGATCCGCTCCTTTGAGGACCTGAGATGACCCGTATCGGAACTCCATTGTCGCCAACCGCGACCCGCGTTTTGCTGTGTGGCTGCGGTGAGCTGGGCAAAGAGGTGGTAATCGAGCTGCAACGCCTGGGCGTTGAAGTGATTGCCGTGGATCGCTACGCCAATGCGCCGGCCATGCAAGTGGCTCACCGCAGTCATGTGATCAACATGCTCGACGGTGCGGCGCTGCGTGCGGTGATCGAAGCCGAGAAGCCGCACTTCATCGTGCCGGAAATCGAAGCCATCGCCACCGCCACCCTGGTTGAGCTCGAGGCCGAAGGTTTCACGGTGATTCCAACCGCCCGTGCCGCTCAGCTGACCATGAACCGCGAAGGCATCCGCCGCCTGGCCGCTGAAGAGCTGGACCTGCCGACCTCGCCGTACCATTTCGCCGATACCGTCGAAGACTACCGCAAGGCGGTCGAAGATCTCGGCTTCCCGTGTGTGGTCAAGCCGGTGATGAGTTCGTCGGGCAAAGGCCAGAGCCTGCTACGCAGCGTCGATGACGTGCAGAAAGCCTGGGATTACGCACAAGAAGGCGGCCGTGCCGGCAAAGGGCGGGTGATCATCGAAGGCTTTATCGACTTCGATTACGAAATCACGTTGCTGACGGTGCGTCATATCGGCGGTACCACCTTCTGCGCGCCGGTCGGCCATCGTCAGGAGAAGGGTGACTACCAGGAGTCCTGGCAGCCGCAGGCCATGAGCCCGATCGCGCTGGCTGAATCCGAGCGTGTTGCCAAGGCCGTGACCGAGGCCTTGGGTGGCCGTGGTCTGTTCGGTGTCGAGCTGTTCATCAAAGGCGATCAGGTCTGGTTCAGCGAAGTGTCGCCACGCCCGCACGACACTGGTCTGGTGACCCTGATTTCCCAGGATCTTTCGCAGTTCGCCCTGCATGCCCGGGCAATCCTTGGTTTGCCAATCCCGTTGATCCGTCAGTTCGGCCCATCGGCCTCGGCGGTGATTCTGGTGGAAGGGCAGTCCACCCAGACTGCATTCGCCAACCTGGGCGCTGCGTTGAGCGAACCGGATACTGCCCTGCGTTTGTTCGGCAAGCCAGAAGTGAATGGCCAGCGCCGCATGGGCGTTGCCCTGGCGCGTGACGAGTCGATCGAGGCCGCAAGGGCCAAGGCGACCCGTGCTTCGCAAGCGGTTGTTGTAGAGCTGTAACCGAGTCGCGGCCATCGCGAGCAAGCTCGCTCCCACAAGGACGATGCATTTCCCTGTGGGAGCGAGCTTGCTCGCGATGCGATCTATCAGGCGACTCGATTCAAATCATTTTCTCTGGTCTCTTTCAAGCACAGCACAGCCATCAAGCTGAGCAGCGCTGCGCCTGACACATAGCCGCCGACCCAACTCAAACCGCCCATTGCCACCAGCTTCTGCGCAAAGAACGGTGCCGCCGATGCACCGACAATGCCGCCCAAATTGTAGGCCGCTGATGCGCCGGTATAACGCACGTGTGTGGGAAACAGTTCCGGCAGCAAAGCGCCCATGGGCGCGAAGGTCACGCCCATCAAAAACAGCTCGATGCACAGGAACAGCGCAACACCCCAGGTCGAGCCCTGAGTCAGCAACGGCTCCATGGTAAAACCGGAAAGAACCGCCAGTACAGCGCCGACAATCAACACCGGTTTGCGCCCGTAACGGTCGCTGGCCAAGGCTGCCAGTGGTGTGGCCGCGGCCATGAACAGTACGGCGAAGCACAGCAGGCCAAGGAAGGTTTCACGGCTATAGCCGAGGGTCGAGACACCGTAACTCAGCGAGAATACTGTCGAAATATAAAACAGTGCATAGCAGACCACCATCGCAGCCGCGCCGAGCAGCATCGGCGCCCAATGCTGGCTGAACAGTTCAACCACCGGGATCCTCACCCGCTCCTGACGGGCAATGGCGTTGGCGAAAACTGGAGTTTCATGCAGTTTCAGGCGCACATAGAGACCGACCATCACCAGTGCTGCGCTGAGCAGGAACGGAATTCGCCAGCCCCACGAGCGGAACTGTTCGTCGTTCAGGGTCATCGCCAGGGTCAGGAACAGGCCGTTGGCAGCGAGGAAACCGATCGAGGGGCCGAGCTGAGGGAACATGCCGAACCAGGCGCGTTTGCCCTTCGGTGCGTTCTCGGTGGCGAGCAGCGCCGCGCCACCCCATTCGCCGCCCAGACCAAGCCCCTGACCGAAGCGCAGCACGCACAGCAGGATCGGGGCCCAGGCGCCGATGCTGTCATAGCCGGGCAGCACGCCGATCAGCGTGGTGCAGACGCCCATCAACAGCAAGGATGCGACCAGCGTCGATTTGCGGCCGATGCGATCACCGAAGTGACCGAACAGCGCCGAACCCAGAGGTCGGGCCAGAAAGGCGATACCGAACGTGAGGAATGCCGAAAGCATTTGCGCAGTGCCGGAGGTCTGCGGGAAGAACACCGGGCCGATGACCAGCGCTGCCGCAGTGGCGTAAACGTAGAAGTCGTAGAACTCGATGGCGGTGCCAATGAAGCTGGCAGTGGCCACGCGGGTGGCGGAGTTCGTCGGTTGGGCGGGTGCAGTGTCACTATACGTGGTGCTGGTAGTCATGCGGTTATCCCTGACAGTCATGTGCTCCGTTGGAGCGAATTATTATGGTCGAACACCCAGGGATGTGGGTTTTACGCAGGCGCGACTCGAGATGGGAGTCGGCACCGGACAGGTGCAGGCAATGCGGGGCCAGAACTCGCTGAGTGCGGGTAGCACGTGGTCCGGCGGGGCTTGGGTAAGCGGGTTCGATTATAGAAAGCCGCTTATCGATCAAACAAGGAGTAGAGCAGCCTAAATACAGGCCACTAGGGAGCTGCGTTTTATAAAGACACTGGAACGGAACCGGTGTGCCAGATCAGTACACGGCTGACGCGATTGTCTTCGGTGGCGAGGATTTCCAGGCGATAGCGGCCAATCTTCAGGCATACCGCGCTGTCCGGGATGGTTTCCAGCGCTTCGGTGACCAGCCCGTTGAGGGTTTTCGGGCCGTCGCTGGGCAAGTGCCAGCCGAGACTCTTGTTCAGATCGCGAATCGATGCAGCGCCGTCGATCACCAGGCGGCCGTCGGCCTGGGGATGAATGTGTGGATTGTCGATGCGTTGCTCGCTTTCGAACTCGCCGACGATTTCTTCGAGAATATCTTCCAGGGTGACAATGCCGAGCACTTCACCGTATTCATCAACCACCATCCCCAGGCGGCGCTGCTGTTTATGGAAATTGAGTAACTGCAACTGCAGCGGGGTGCTTTCCGGCACGAAATAAGGTTCGTGACAGGCATCCAGCAATGCGTTCTTGGTCAGGCTCGCGTCTGGTAACAAGTAGCGAATCTGACGGGTGTTGAGCACCGCCTCGACCTGGTTGATATCGCTGTGGAACACCGGCAGCCGAGTGCGTTTGGAGAGTCGCAGCTGTTCGATGATCTCTTCGATCGGATCGTCCAGATTGATCCCGTCGACTTCGCTGCGTGGTACCAGGATGTCGTTGACCGTGATGTTGTCCAGTGCATGAATGCCGGACAACAGGTGTGGGCGGCAGGCGGCGTGTTCGTGGTTCGGTTCGTGGTCAAGGGCTGGCGGTAACTCATCATCGCTCAGTTTGACGCTGGCGGATTTGACACTGAACGGGCGCAGAAACAATCGGGCGATGCTGTTCAATAGCCATGCGGCGGGATAGAGGATCTTCAGTGGCACGCCAAGCAGGGTATTGCCCAATCCAAGGATTGCTTCGGGATAACGTGTGGCGAGGGTTCGCGGCAGGTAGTCGGCGAACACCAACAGGATCGCGGTGGCACTCAGGAAGGCCAGCAACGGCCCTTTCTCTTGCCAGTAACCTACGGCTAGCAACGTGCCGATAATCACCGCCAGCACCCGGCTCAGCGTGTTGCAGAAGATCAGGCTCTCGCGCGGGAAGCTCAGTCTGGCCAGTGGCTTGTCACCCGAGCGCGACGCGGTGCGCTGGGCCAGCAGTTGCTGTTGAGCGATCTCGATGGCGGTAAATAGTCCCGACCATAAAACCAGCAGGGCCAGTACCGCGAGCATAGGCCCCAAGGGCAAGTTGTCCATTATGGTTGCCCGTCAGATATGCAGGATGTATTCACGGACCAGCTTGCTGCCGAAGTACGCCAGCATCAGCAGGCAGAAACCGGCAAGGGTCCAGCGAATAGCCTTGTGTCCACGCCAGCCGAGGCGGTTACGGCCCCACAGCAGCACACTGAAGACGATCCAGGCCAGGCAAGCCAGCAGGGTCTTGTGCACCAGGTGTTGGGCGAACAGGTTCTCGACGAACAGCCATCCGGAGATCAGCGACAGCGACAGCAGCGTCCAGCCAGCCCAGAGGAAGCTGAACAGCAAGCTTTCCATGGTTTGCAGTGGCGGGAAGTTCTTGATCAGGCCGGAGGGGTGTTTGTGCTTGAGCTGATGATCCTGCACCAGCAGCAGCAAGGCCTGGAACACCGCGATGGTGAACATGCCATAGGCCAGGATCGACAACAGAATATGTGCAAGGATTCCTGGCTCTTCATCGATTACCTGCACGGTGCCCGAAGGTGCGAACTGCGCCAGTAACACCGTGGCCATTCCTAACGGGAATAGTAATAAAAGAAGGTTTTCCACCGGGATCCGCGAGCAAGCCAGCAGGGTCAGGGCAATTACCGCTGCGGCGATCAGGCTGGCGGCGCTGAAGAAGTCCAGGCTCAGGCCGCCAGGCGTCATCAGATGGGTGAAGAGGCTGGCGCTGTGAGCCAGCACCGCGAGGATGCCGAGCGTGACCAGCAGGCGTTTGTTTGCCTTGGCGCCGTTGGCCAGCCGGGTGCCTTGATAGAGAGTCGCAGCGGCGTATAGGCAGGCGGCGGCGAGGGTGGTTAGCAAGCTGGGTGACAAGGGGAGCATAAATCCTGTTAGGCAAGCCCGAAAGGAACTGAGTTTGGCATAGAACCCACATATCACGAAAGACCACGCAACCAGACGGCGAGGTGTGCGCCGGGCCCAGTCTTCGCTATAATCCGCGACCTGCCCACGCCGCAGGCTCGCCGAGCGTTCGTTTTTCACGGGCTGGGCCGCCATTACCTCGGTCTACAATAGGGCCTGAAAGGATCGCGCATGTTTGAAAACCTAACCGACCGTCTCTCGCAGACGCTGCGCCATGTCACCGGCAAGGCCAAGCTGTCCGAAGACAATATCAAAGACACCCTGCGTGAAGTGCGCATGGCGTTGCTCGAAGCCGACGTCGCCTTGCCGGTGGTCAAAGACTTCGTCCATGCGGTCAAGGAACGCGCTGTCGGCACAGAGGTGTCGCGCAGTCTGACGCCGGGCCAGGCCTTCGTGAAGATCGTTCAGGCCGAACTCGAAAGCCTGATGGGCGCCGCCAACGAAGACCTGAACCTGAGTGCTGTGCCGCCGGCCGTAGTGCTGATGGCCGGTCTGCAAGGTGCCGGTAAAACCACCACCGCCGGTAAACTTGCGCGCTTCCTTAAAGAGCGCAAAAAGAAGAGCGTCATGGTGGTTTCGGCGGACGTCTACCGTCCGGCGGCGATCAAACAGCTGGAAATGCTCGCCGGTGAAGTCGGCGTAACCTTCTTCCCGTCTGATCTCAGCCAGAAGCCGGTGGCGATCGCTGAGGCGGCTATTAAAGAAGCCCGACTCAAGTTCATCGATGTGGTGATCGTCGATACCGCCGGTCGTCTGCACATCGACGCCGAGATGATGGGTGAGATACAGGCCCTGCATGCGGCGATCAAACCTGTAGAAACACTGTTCGTGGTCGACGCCATGACCGGTCAGGACGCAGCCAACACCGCCAAGGCCTTTGGTGATGCGCTGCCGCTGACCGGTGTGATCCTGACCAAGGTCGACGGTGACGCCCGTGGCGGTGCTGCGCTGTCTGTGCGTGCGATTACCGGCAAACCGATCAAGTTCATCGGTATGGGCGAGAAGAGCGATGCGCTCGATCCGTTCCACCCTGAGCGGATCGCTTCGCGGATCCTCGGCATGGGCGACGTGCTCAGCCTTATCGAGCAGGCCGAGCAGACCCTTGATAAAGACAAAGCCGAAAAACTGGCGAAAAAGCTCAAGAAAGGTAAAGGTTTCGATCTCGAAGACTTCCGCGATCAACTGCAACAGATGAAGAACATGGGCGGCCTCGGCGGTCTCATGGACAAACTGCCAAATATCGGTGGTGTGAATCTGGCGCAAATGGGCAATGCCCAGGGCGCAGCAGAGAAGCAGTTCAAGCAAATGGAAGCCATCATCAACTCCATGACCCCGGCCGAGCGCCGTGACCCTGAGCTGATCAGTGGTTCGCGCAAGCGTCGGATCGCCATGGGTTCCGGTACCCAGGTGCAGGACATCGGTCGCTTGATCAAGCAGCACAAGCAGATGCAGAAGATGATGAAAAAATTCTCCGCCAAAGGCGGAATGGCGAAAATGATGCGCGGCATGGGCGGAATGTTGCCCGGCGGCGGTATGCCGAAAATGTAAAGTTTTCGCGTCGGCAGTTATGTCGGCGCTACCCCACACGGACGTGGGATCTCCAGCAAACCCGCACTTGGCGGGAGCTGACCCGCCGTCGTTCGCGACGGCTCTATAGCAAATCTTGATGGCATGCCGATAGGCGCCGGAAAAAGACATTTGCAAAAGTCCGGATATTCCTTAGAATATGCGGCCTTTCGGGCACCTATGCCCGCTGTGCATTTAGATTTGCAGCACCGACTACAGGAACGATGTTCACATGCTAACAATCCGTCTTGCCCTTGGCGGCTCCAAAAAGCGCCCGTTTTACCACTTGACCGTGACCGACAGCCGCAACCCACGCGACGGTTCGCACAAAGAACAAGTTGGTTTCTTCAACCCGATCGCTCGTGGTCAAGAAGTCCGCCTGTCCGTGAACCAAGAGCGCGTAGCCTACTGGCTGAGCGTTGGTGCACAACCTTCTGAGCGTGTTGCTCAGTTGCTCAAGGATGCTGCTAAGGCTGCGGCCTGAGCAATATGAACGCGACGCCAGCAATCGCTGATGATTTGATCGTTATCGGCAAGATTTATTCTGTTCACGGCGTTCGCGGCGAAGTGAAGGTGTATTCCTTTACTGATCCGATTAAAAACCTGTTGGACTACAAAACCTGGACGCTGCGGCGCGAAGGCAATGTGAAACAGGTTGAGCTGGTCAGCGGACGCGGGAACGACAAGTTCCTGGTCGCAAAGCTCAAGGGTCTTGATGATCGTGAAGAAGCTCGTCTTCTGGCCGGTTACGAGATCTGCGTGCCGCGCAACCTGTTCCCTGAACTGACCGACGGCGAGTACTACTGGTACCAGCTGGAAGGTCTGAAGGTTATCGACACTCACGGGCAATTGTTCGGGAAAATCGATCATCTTCTGGAAACCGGCGCCAATGATGTAATGGTGGTCAAGCCTTGCGCTGGCAGCCTGGATGATCGCGAACGCCTGTTGCCGTATACCGGGCAATGCGTGTTGGCAGTCGACCTGGCAGCGGGCGAGATGAAGGTGGAATGGGACGCGGACTTCTAAACGTGGCTAATTTGCGCGTAGAAGTGATCAGTTTGTTTCCCGAGATGTTTTCCGCCATCAGCGACTACGGCATTACCAGCCGCGCGGTGAAACAGGGGCTCTTGCAGCTGACCTGTTGGAATCCGCGAGACTACACAACGGATCGACATCACACTGTGGATGATCGCCCATTTGGCGGTGGTCCGGGCATGGTGATGAAGATCAAGCCCCTGGAAGATGCTCTGGTTCAGGCCAGGCAGGCAGCCGGGGAGGCGGCGAAGGTAATTTACCTGTCGCCCCAAGGCCGTCGATTGACTCAGTCGGCGGTACGCGAGTTGGCGAATGAGGAAGCATTAATCCTGATTGCCGGCCGCTATGAAGGCATTGACGAGCGGTTTATTGAGGCTCATGTCGATGAAGAGTGGTCGATTGGCGACTATGTACTTTCCGGTGGCGAGCTGCCGGCGATGGTCCTGATAGATGCGGTTACACGACTGCTGCCCGGAGCTTTAGGGCATGCGGACTCCGCCGAGGAAGATTCCTTTACGGATGGTTTGCTGGATTGCCCGCATTACACCCGACCGGAGGTGTATGTGGATCAGCGTGTTCCCGACGTGTTGCTAAGTGGCAACCACGCACATATCCGGCGATGGCGTTTACAGCAGTCCCTTGGCAGGACCTTTGAACGACGCGCCGATCTTCTGGAAAGCCGCTCGCTTTCTGGAGAAGAGAAGAAGCTGCTCGAGGAATACATCCGCGAGCGGGACGATAGTTAACAACGTATCGATGGTAGATCCGACGATTTACCTTAGGAGCACAGCATGACTAACAAAATCATCCTTGCACTCGAAGCAGAGCAGATGACCAAAGAGATCCCTACCTTTGCCCCGGGCGACACCATTGTCGTTCAGGTGAAAGTGAAGGAAGGCGACCGTTCGCGTCTGCAAGCGTTCGAAGGCGTTGTAATCGCCAAGCGTAACCGTGGTGTGAACAGTGCTTTCACTGTTCGTAAAATCTCCAACGGTGTTGGCGTAGAGCGTACTTTCCAGACCTACAGCCCGCAAATCGACAGCATGGCCGTTAAACGTCGCGGTGACGTACGTAAAGCCAAGCTGTACTACCTGCGCGACCTGTCCGGTAAAGCAGCTCGCATCAAGGAAAAACTGGTTTAAGTCCAGCTTCTCCGATGCGAAAAAAGCAGCCTGCGGGCTGCTTTTTTGTGTGCGCCTGTTTTTTGCCCCCGATCCCACTGGAGATCTGCTAAAACTGCGGACTCGCTGTTGCCCTGTTCCTTGAAATGGCGTGCTATGAAAGACTAGTGATCATCACCACTGTTCGCTATTTATTTATACGCGGCCTTGAGCTTGCGAATCCTGAGTGCTCATGCCTGCCATCGATCATCCCCTGATAGACCAGTTTCTCGATGCCCTATGGTTGGAAAAGGGTCTTGCCGAAAATACCCGTGACGCCTATCGCAGTGACTTGGCACTGTTCAACGGCTGGCTGCGCGAGCAAAGCCTGGAGCTGGTCAACGCCGGTCGCGAGCTGATTCTCGATCATCTGGCCTGGCGTCTGGAGCAGGCCTATAAACCACGTTCCACAGCGCGTTTTCTCTCGGGTGTACGTGGCTTTTATCGTTACCTGCTGCGGGAAAAATTGATTGCGGTCGACCCAACGTTGCAAATTGATATGCCGCAGCTGGGCAGGCCATTGCCCAAATCCCTGTCAGAAGCCGACGTCGAGGCGCTGCTGACGGCACCGGACCTGAGTGAGGCCATCGGTCAGCGTGATCGCGCCATGCTCGAAGTGCTGTATGCCTGTGGTTTGCGCGTGACCGAGCTGATCAGCCTGACCCTGGAGCAAGTCAATCTGCGCCAGGGCGTGCTGCGGGTGATGGGCAAAGGCAGCAAGGAGCGGCTGGTGCCAATGGGCGAGGAGGCGATTGTCTGGGTCGAGCGCTACATGCGCGACGCTCGTGGCGAGCTGCTGGGCGGGCGACCTAGCGACGTGTTGTTCCCCAGCCTGAGAGGTGAACAGATGACCCGGCAAACGTTCTGGCACCGGATCAAGCACCAGGCAAAAGTCGCCGGGATCGGAAAATCCCTGTCCCCCCACACCTTGCGCCATGCGTTTGCCACTCACTTGCTCAACCATGGAGCCGATCTGCGGGTGGTGCAGATGCTGCTCGGTCACAGCGACCTGTCGACCACGCAGATCTACACTCATGTGGCGCGAGCCCGGTTGCAAGACCTGCACGCCAAACACCACCCTCGAGGATGATTGCCGGCCCTGTGTAGGAGCAGCCGGTCGACGCTCGATTGCTCGCGATGGTCGCGAACGATAACGCGTGTTGTCTGAGTGAGCGCGTCGTCCTTACGTTAATCGCGAGCAATCGAGCGTCGACCGGCTGCTCCTTGCAAGGGGCGATTTTGATGTGTTGTCTGAGCGGCAGTCGGCCCCGCAGGCCAACTGTGGTAGGCTTTGTCGGTTTGCACAGTGGGCGGCTAAAACCCGATGTTTCAGTACCGGCGTTGTACCCGTTCCATTTGTCCGCCTTCAGGAGTTCCCATGCGTGTGACCCAGATTATTGCCGCTGCAGCCATTGCATTGGTCAGCACCTTTGCTGTGGCCGATGACGCCGCCGAGCAAGCGATTCGCAAGAGCCTCGAAAGCCTGCATCTCGAAGTGCCCGTCGAGACCATCACCGCCAGCCCGTTGGCCGGTCTGTACGAAATCAAACTCAAGGGCAGCCGTGTGCTGTACGCCAGTGCTGACGGCCAGTTCGTCATGCAGGGTTATCTGTTCCAGCTCAAGGATGGCAAACCGGTAAACCTGACTGAAAAAGCCGAACGTTTGGGCATTTCCAGGTTGATCAACGGCATCCCCGTCGCAGAAACTGTGGTTTATCCGGCCATCGGCGAAACCAAAACGCACATTACTGTATTCACCGACACCACGTGCCCGTACTGCCACAAGCTGCACGCCGAAGTGCCTGAGCTGAACAAAATGGGCATCGAAGTGCGCTATGTTGCTTTCCCGCGTCAGGGTCTGGGCTCGCCGGGTGACGAGCAGCTGCAAGCGGTCTGGTGCTCGAAAGACAAGAAAGCGGCCATGGACAGTATGGTCGATGGCAAGGAAATCAAGGCTGCCAAGTGCGCCAACCCGGTTTCCAGGCAGTTCGCTCTCGGTCAGTCTATCGGTGTGAGCGGTACACCGGCCATCGTTTTGGCCGACGGCCAAGTGATTCCGGGCTATCAGCCTGCGCCACAAGTCGCCAAACTGGCGTTGGGCGCGAAATAATCCTGCGTCGTCACGGTAAGCCTTTGACGATCATGGTTCGGCGACAGCAGTCGTCGTTCCGTTAAATAGAGAGCCGCGTGCTTGCGGCTGTTTTCCACGGCCGACCTTGAGTCGGCCGTTTTATGGGGAGTTCAGAGTGAATCCGGTCAAAGTAGGCATCTGTGGGTTAGGTACCGTCGGTGGCGGCACCTTCAACGTACTTCAGCGTAACGCCGAGGAGATTGCCCGCCGTGCCGGGCGTGGAATCGAAGTGGCTCAAATTGCCATGCGTACGCCAAACCCTCAGTGTGAGATTACCGGTACCCCCATTACCAACGATGTCTTCGCTGTCGCGACCAACCCTGAAATCGATATTGTCATCGAGCTGATTGGTGGTTATACCGTGGCCCGTGAGCTGGTGCTCAAGGCCATCGAGAACGGCAAGCACGTGGTCACCGCGAACAAGGCACTGATTGCCGTTCACGGCAATGAAATCTTCGCCAAGGCTCGTGAGAAGGGCGTAATCGTCGCCTTCGAAGCTGCCGTGGCTGGTGGCATCCCGGTAATCAAGGCGATCCGTGAAGGCCTGTCGGCGAACCGCATCAACTGGGTCGCCGGGATCATCAACGGCACCGGTAACTTCATCCTCACCGAAATGCGTGAAAAAGGCCGGACCTTCGAAGACGTCCTGGTCGAGGCGCAGGCCCTGGGCTACGCGGAAGCTGATCCGACCTTCGACGTTGAAGGCATCGATGCGGCGCACAAGCTGACGATTCTGGCGTCCATCGCCTTCGGTATCCCGCTGCAATTCGACAAGGCCTACACAGAAGGCATCACCAGGCTGACCACCGCTGACGTGAACTACGCCGAAGCGCTGGGCTATCGCATCAAGCACCTGGGTGTGGCACGCAGCACGCCAAGCGGCATCGAGCTGCGCGTACACCCGACGCTGATCCCGGCTGATCGTCTGATTGCCAACGTCAATGGTGTGATGAACGCCGTCATGGTCAACGGCGACGCTGCGGGTTCGACGCTGTTCTATGGTGCCGGTGCTGGCATGGAGCCAACGGCTTCGTCGGTGATCGCGGATCTGGTGGACGTGGTTCGCGCCATGACCTCGGACCCGGAAAACCGCGTACCGCACCTGGCCTTCCAGCCGGACTCGCTGTCGGCCCATCCGATCCTGCCGATCGAAGCCTGCGAAAGTGCCTACTACCTGCGTATCCAGGCCAAGGACCACCCGGGCGTGCTGGCCCAGGTTGCGAGCATCCTGTCGGAGCGTGGCATCAACATCGAATCGATCATGCAAAAAGAAGTTGAAGAGCACGACGGTCTGGTACCAATGATCCTGCTGACCCACCGTGTGCTGGAGCAGCACATGAACGATGCGATCACCGCTCTGGAAGCGTTGCAGGATGTGGTCGGTCCTGTCGTGCGGATCCGGGTCGAGCACTTGAACTAAGCCGTTATTGTTCCGAGGGCTTTTTGCCAAAGCCCTCGTTTGAGAACTCTTTTTAGAGGAGCCAGTCATGCGTTATATCAGTACCCGCGGCCAGGCACCGGCCCTGAATTTCGAAGATGTCCTGCTGACCGGTCTGGCCAGCGATGGCGGCCTGTACGTGCCAGAAAACCTGCCACGCTTCACTCAGGAAGAAATTGCCTCCTGGGCCGGCCTGCCATACCACGAGCTGGCATTCCGGGTGATGCGCCCGTTTGTCAGCGGTAGCATTCCGGATGTGGACTTCAAGAACATCCTTGAAGAAACCTACGGTGCGTTCTCCCACGGCGCTGTTGCGCCGTTGCGTCAGCTCAACGGTAACGAATGGGTGCTCGAGCTGTTCCACGGCCCGACGCTGGCGTTCAAGGACTTTGCTCTGCAACTGCTCGGTCGCTTGCTCGATTACGTGCTGGAGAAGCGTGGCGAGCGCGTGGTGATCCTCGGTGCCACCTCGGGTGATACCGGTTCTGCCGCCATCGAAGGGTGCCGTCGTTGCGACAACGTCGACATCTTCATTCTGCATCCGCACAACCGCGTTTCTGAAGTTCAGCGTCGGCAGATGACGACCATCTTCGGCGAGAACATTCACAACATCGCCGTTGAAGGCAACTTCGACGATTGCCAGGAAATGGTCAAGGCCAGCTTCGCCGACCAGAGCTTCCTCAAGGGCACTCGCCTGGTAGCGGTCAACTCGATCAACTGGGCGCGGATCATGGCCCAGATCGTTTACTACTTCCATGCAGCCCTGCAGCTGGGCGGCCCGGCCCGTTCGGTATCGTTCTCGGTGCCAACCGGCAACTTCGGCGATATCTTCGCTGGCTACCTGGCGCGCAACATGGGTCTGCCGATCAATCAATTGATTGTCGCTACCAACCGCAACGACATCCTGCACCGCTTCATGAGCGGCAATCAGTACGTCAAGGAAACCCTGCACGCGACCCTGTCGCCGTCGATGGACATCATGGTCTCCTCGAACTTCGAACGTCTGTTGTTCGATATGCACGGTCGCAATGGTGCGGCGCTGGCCGGCCTGATGGAGACCTTCAAGCAGGGTGGCGGTTTCAGCGTCGACGAGGATCGCTGGACTGAAACACGCAAGCTGTTCGATTCGCTGGCGGTCGACGATGAGCAAACCTGCGAAACCATTGCCGAAGTCTTCGCACAATGTGGCGAGTTGCTGGATCCGCATACCGCCATCGGCGTCAAGGCCGCGCGTGAGTGCCGCCGCAGCCTGGATATACCGATGGTGATTCTGGGGACGGCCCACCCGGTCAAGTTCCCTGAAGCCGTGGAGAAAGCTGGTGTAGGAAAAGCGCTTGAACTGCCCGCTCATCTTTCTGATTTGTTTGAACGGGATGAGCGCTGCACCGTTTTGGCAAATGACTTGAAAGCCGTGCAGGCCTTTGTCAGTCAACATGGCAACCGCGGCAAGCCACTTTGATTGACTGGACCCGTCACATATTGAAGCCCGTCTCATGACGGGCTTTTTATTGTGCGCCCAGAATCACCGGAAGGTTGACGATTCAACGTGGCTGTTTTTTCTCTGTCATCTTTTCCATGCATGCTCCATGTACTCAGGTTGACGAGGTTCGCTCTTCGTTTACGTGAAGGGCTTTCTTCTCGGGCTGGTGGTCATTTGCAGTGGACAGGCCCTTAGGCACTTTGTTTTCGGACTATTGAGTGGTGATCGAGATGGAAAGTATCAGCCTATTGCTGGGTGAGGCTTTGAGCCCGTATCAGGTCGCACTGGGCCCCTCGGGTGCCGGTGGCGAATGCCTGGTGACGTTGAAGAATGCAGCCGGGTCCATCGTGGTTGAGCGGGCGTTCAATCAGGCTCAGTTGACCGATAAACGTTTGCTGACAGACGTAGTCGACGGCCTGCACCGTGACGTGCTGATTGCCGAGGGGCGTCTTGAGCCCAGCGTCATCGCTGCTTTGCGTAATGCCGCGCAGGACAAGGCTTTTGCCAGCAGGAATTGATTCTATTTTTTTTGAACCTTAATACCGTCGGGTAAGTCAGACTTTGTACAACGGGACCAAGCATTGTGCTCCGGTGCTTGCAGCTTGTTGTACGGGTCTTTGTAGGCCACGTTTAACCCCGAGTCGTTTCCCTACTTCTTGGGGTTTCTTTTGCCTGGCGTTTGTCATTGCTCTTGAGGGCGCTGAAAAAATGCCCTGGCGTCCTCCAGGTAATCGCGGCGCATCTCTGGATCAAGCCAAGCGGTATAAAAATCGATCAGTGTGTTCTGACGCAGGTCGCGCAAGGCTTTGTTGATGCTGGCAATGGCCTGACGGCCCTCTGCCGTATTCGAGCAACCGACATGGATCGACTGGTACTTTTCCGTATCCTTGATCGGGTAGAACTCCAGCTCAGCGGGCGATATGCCTTGCCGTTGTGCCTGGTACCGGATTTCCGGCCAGTAGCCCAATAACGCGGTCAAGCGTCCCAGGCGCTGCATTTGCAACAAGCTACCCAGCGCGTCATTGCCATAGTGCGCAGCCAATGTGTCGACCGGAGCGTGTTGCAGTTGAGCATCGATCCGTTGGCCATAGCTGCGTTCGGCAACCACTCCGAGCTTCTGGCTGCTGGCCAGAAGTGCCGTCAGATCGACCTTGCCGCCGACGATGAACGGCTCCAGGGTGGCGCGGTCTTGATGGCGCACTGCCAGACCGTTACTCAGGATCCTCAAGGCGGGAATCGAAAACTCGATCCACTGCGTGCGCTCTTTGCTCCAGAGCAATGAAGGATCGCAGGTGAATGAGAGTTCAT
This sequence comes from Pseudomonas sp. GW821-FHT07G10, assembly GCF_059418545.1. Lineage (NCBI taxonomy): Bacteria > Pseudomonadati > Pseudomonadota > Gammaproteobacteria > Pseudomonadales > Pseudomonadaceae > Pseudomonas > Pseudomonas sp. GW821-FHT07G10. The sequence goes on from NZ_JBWKQB010000004.1 coordinate 166,121, forward strand.
GGAGCATTTGCATGCCGCGCGCGCGGTTGACCCGCATGATGTTGTGCTGGTATTGCGGCATGCTGGCGATCAACAGCGGCATCAGCCGATCGATGGCGCCTTGACCTTTTTCTGGTGCTTCGAGAATCGTCAACGGTGGCAGGTCGCGCAGCAGCCAGATCAGCGTCTCCTTGGCTTGAGCCGCCCTTGGTGCGGCCAATAGCCACACCAGCATCGGCAAAATTCCCAGCATGCGAAGCGTTCGCCACCAGGCGCGACGAAGCATTGCGCTGCTTGCCAGCGTCGGCCTCCGGCGAGCCAAAGACAATGGATTCAGCTTAGATAGCCCCGACTTCACGTAGCCGGTTGATCTGTACGGCGTCGTAGCCAAGGTCGTTCAGCACTTGCACGTTATGTTCACCGAGCGCTGGCCCGACCCATTCGGATGTGCCCGGTGTGTCCGAAAGTTTTGGCACTATCCCCGGCATCTTGAAGGCCTTGCCATCGGGTAGCTTGGCCTGCAGGAACATTTCCCGGGCCAGAAACTGCGGATCGCTGAACATGTCTTCGGCGCTGAAAATCCGGCTGGCCGGTACTTCGGCCAGGTTCAATCGGTCGATCACCGCGTCCAGCGGCAGCGAGCTGACCCAGCGATCAATCACGCCGTATATTTCATCACGGCGGCTGTCGCGACCATCGTTGCTGCTCAGGGCCGGATCGTCAGCCAGATCCTCGCGACCGATCGCCTGCATGAAGCGTTTGAAGATCGCATCGCCGTTAGCGCCGATTTGCACATGTTTCCCGTCGGCGCTGGTGTGGATGGAGGAGGGCGTGATGCCAGGCATGATGTTGCCGGTGCGCTCACGGATGAACCCGAAGACGTCGAACTCCGGGACCATGCTTTCCATCATGGCGAAGATCGCCTCATACAGCGCAACGTCCACCACTTGCCCCTGACCACCATTAACCTCGCGGTGACGTAGCGCCATGAGCCCGCCAATCACGCCCCAGAGCGCGGCGATCGAATCACCGATGGAAATGCCGGTGCGCACGGGTGGCCGGTCCTCGAAGCCGGTGATGTAGCGCAGGCCGCCCATGGACTCGCCGACCGCACCGAAGCCGGGCTGATCCTTCATCGGCCCGGTCTGACCGAAACCGGAGAGGCGCACCATCACCAGTTTCGGGTTCAATGCGTGCAAAACCTCCCAGCCGAGGCCGAGTTTTTCCAGCACGCCTGGGCGGAAATTTTCGATCAGGATGTCCGCTTCACTGAGCAACTGTTTGAGAATCGCCAGACCGTCCGGGTGTTTCAGGTTCAAAGTCAGGGATTTCTTGTTGCGCGCCTGGACGAACCACCACAGCGACGTGCCTTCATAGAGCTTGCGCCATTTGCGCAACGGGTCACCGCCATCCGGGGATTCGACCTTGATTACGTCGGCGCCGAATTCGCCGCAGATGCGTGAGGCGAAAGGGCCGGCGATCAAGGTGCCGAGTTCGATGACTTTTACCCCGGCAAGAGGTTTGGCGGTGAGCGGCATGGGAAATCCTGTAGGGCAAACGGCTGAGCGGAGAGAGCGTTTTAACATAGCCCGGCCATCTGGCTAAAGGATGATGAGTCGCGGGAGTCGTTGATTAGCCTTCGCATCGGTTAGACTTGCCGCCTTTCCTCGTATCAAGAAGCGCGTTCATGGCCCAGCCGTCCACGACCTACAAATTTGAACTGAACCTTACTGACCTCGATCGTGGGGTGTATGAAAGCGTCAAACAGACCATCGCCCGTCATCCTTCGGAGACTGAAGAGCGAATGACCGTGCGCCTGTTGGCCTATGCCTTCTGGTACAACGAGCAGCTGTCCTTTGGCCGTGGTCTGTCAGAAGTAGACGAACCTGCCTTGTGGGAAAAAAGTCTGGATGACCGTGTCCTGCACTGGATCGAAGTCGGCCAGCCGGATGCCGATCGCCTGACCTGGTGCTCGCGTCGTACTGAACGCACCAGTTTGCTGGCCTATGGCAGCCTGCGTGTCTGGGAAACCAAAGTGGTCCCAGCCGTGAAAAACCTGAAAAACGTCAACATCGCCGCCGTGCCGCAAGAGATTCTGGAAGTGCTGGCCAAGGACATGCCGCGCGCTATCAAGTGGGACGTGATGATCAGCGAAGGCACGATTTTCGTGACCGATGATCGCGGCCAGCACGAAGTCCAGCTGCAGTGGCTGACGGGCGAGCGCGGCTGATTCTTCGCCGCTCGTCTGCATCATTCTGTTTCATCCCTTTTCTTGAAGAGAAGCACCCCTCGCCCCATGCGTATCGAACCCCGCCTGCTGCCCGCTACCCTGCCGTTTCTCGGTGACCTGCCGCCGCTGCTGACCCGCCTCTACGCGGCGCGTGGTGTGCAGTCCGAGGCTGAACTGGACAAGAGCCTGGCGCGTTTGATTCCCTATCAGCAGCTCAAGGGCATTGAGGCGGCGGTGGATTTGCTGGTGGTGGCACTGGAGCAGCGCCAGCGCATCCTCATCGTCGGTGACTTCGATGCTGATGGCGCGACCGCCAGCACGGTCGGCATGCTCGGATTACGCCTGCTGGGCGCCGCCCACGTCGACTATCTGGTGCCCAATCGCTTCGAATACGGCTACGGACTGACCCCGGAAATTGTCGCGGTAGCCTTGCAGCGCGAACCACAATTGCTGATTACCGTGGACAACGGTATCTCCAGCGTCGAAGGCGTGGCGGCGGCGAAAGCGGCGGGGCTGACCGTGTTGGTCACCGATCACCACTTGCCGGGGCACGAGTTGCCTGCCGCGGACGCCATCGTCAATCCGAATCAACCGGGTTGCGAGTTCCCGAGCAAAGCGCTGGCCGGCGTCGGGGTGATTTTTTATGTACTGATGGCGCTGCGCGCTCGTCTACGCAGCCTGGGTTGGTACGAGAGTAGACCGCAGCCGAACATCGGTGAGTTGCTGGATCTGGTGGCGCTGGGCAGTGTGGCCGACGTGGTGCCGCTGGACGCCAATAACCGCATTCTGGTGCATCAAGGGCTTGAGCGGATTCGCGCCGGGCGTGCGCGGCCGGGACTCAAGGCAATCCTTGAAGTCGCCAAGCGCGACCATTCGCGAATCACCTCCACCGACCTTGGGTTCATTATCGGCCCGCGTCTGAACGCGGCAGGGCGGCTGGATGACATGAGTCTGGGCATCGAATGCCTGCTCAGCGAAGACAACGCTTCAGCGCGGGAAATGGCGACCCAGCTCGATGAGCTGAACCAGGATCGCAAATCCATCGAGCAAGGCATGCAGCGCGAAGCCCTGGCTCAACTCAAGGACTTGCCGCTGGAGTCGATGCCGTTCGGCTTGTGTCTGTTCGAAGCCGATTGGCACCAAGGCGTCATCGGTATCCTCGCTTCGCGTATGAAAGAGCGCTACCACCGCCCGACCATCGCCTTTGCCGATGCGGGTGAAGGCATGCTCAAAGGCTCGGCGCGTTCGGTGCCGGGGTTTCATATCCGCGACGCATTGGATGCAGTGGCGGCGAAACATCCTGAGTTGATCAGCAAGTTCGGTGGCCACGCCATGGCGGCGGGGCTGTCACTGCCGGAGCAGAACTTCCCGGCGTTTGCCGAGGCGTTCGACACCGAGGTTCGTCGGCAACTGCGTGAGGACGATTTGACCGGGCGGCTGCTGTCTGACGGTACGCTGGCAGTCGAGGAGTTCCATCTGGAACTCGCCCGCGCCTTGCGCCACGCCGGTCCTTGGGGCCAGCACTTTCCTGAACCGTTGTTCCATGGCGTGTTTCAGTTGGTCGAGCAGCGCATCGTCGGTGAGCGGCATCTCAAAGTGGTGCTCAAAAGTGAATGCGGCTCGCTGAAACTCGATGGTATTGCATTTGGCATCGATCGCGAGATCTGGCCGAACCCGACCATTCGTTGGGTCGAGCTGGCCTACAAGCTTGACCTCAACGAGTTCCGTGGGCAGGAAACCGTGCAGTTGATGATTGCCCACATCGAACCGCGGTAGTCAGATCGCAGATCGTTCCCACGCTCCGGTGTGGGGATGCAGCCCGTGACGCTCCGCGTCACAGAGGCGGACGCAGAGCGTCCATTGAGGCATTCCCACGCGGAGCGTGGGAACGATCAAATCTCCCAAATCGGGTTCTTTAGTTTTCTGAACCCTCCCTCATTCTCGGTTGTCGACTAGGCTCTAAACACTGTCTGATTGTGCCTTGTGACGTCTTCTCATTTTTTGCCCGCGGGGGCGGGTGCTGCATCCTTCTTGTCACTCGTCGACTTTTCAAACAGAACCCTGGAGCCTGACCACTGATTGAGAGGTGCCCCATGAGTCTGCTGCTTGAACCCTATACCCTTCGTCAATTGACGCTGCTCAACCGCATCGCGGTCTCGCCAATGTGCCAATACTCCTGCGTCGATGGGCTGGCCAATGACTGGCATCTTGTTCATCTCGGCAGTCGTGCCGTGGGCGGTGCCGGTCTGGTCTTTACCGAGGCCACGGCGGTGACTGCCAACGGGCGTATCACCGCTCAAGACCTTGGTCTGTGGAACGATGATCAGATCGAACCCTTGCAACGCATCACTCGTTTTATCACCGCCCAGGGCGCTGTCGCCGGTATCCAGCTGGCCCACGCCGGGCGCAAGGCCAGCACCCATCGGCCATGGCTGGGCAAGCATGGCAGCGTGAAACCGGCCGACGGCGGCTGGACTCCGGTCGGCCCATCGCCGATTGCCTTTGACCCCGAACACAGCGCACCGATACAACTGAATGAAGGACAGATCGCCGACGTCATCCAGGCCTTCGTCGATGCCGCCAAACGCGCCTTGGTCGCCGGATTCAAAGTAGTCGAAGTGCATGCTGCGCACGGTTACCTGCTGCACCAGTTTCTATCGCCCTTGAGCAACCAGCGAAGCGATCAATACGGTGGCTCTTTCGAAAACCGCATTCGTCTGGTGCTGCAAGTGACCGAAGCGGTGCGTACGGTCTGGCCTGAAGAGTTGCCACTGTTTGTGCGGGTGTCGGCCACCGATTGGGTCGAAGATGGCTGGAACCCGGATGAAACCGTGGAGCTGGCGCGACGTCTGAAAGCCTTGGGTGTAGACCTGATTGATGTGTCCTCGGGCGGCACCGCGGCCAACGCGGAGATTCCAACCGGGCCGGGTTACCAGACGCGCTTTGCCGAGCGTGTGCGCAAGGAGTCGGGTATCGCCACCGGGACTGTCGGTTTGATCACCGAGCCCGCTCAGGCCGAGCACATTCTGCGTACCTGTCAGGCTGACATCATCCTGCTGGCTCGGGAGCTGCTACGCGATCCTTACTGGCCGCTGCATGCCGATGATGACCTGGGCGGACACAAAGCCATCTGGCCGGCGCAATACCAACGGGCGACTCACCGCGATCAGCCGATTCATGAGTCGGATTTGCGTGAATAAACGCATTTGTAAAAAGCCAAAGCCCCGGTCGCGAGACTGGGGCTTTTACTTATCCAGCTGAACGCTTTATGGGGCTTGTTACCGTCATCGCGAGCAAGCTCGGCTCCTACAGGTACCGCGTCATCCTTGTGGGAGCCGAGCTTGCTCGCGATGAGGTCAGTCCAGGCACCGACGATCTCAAGGCTGACCCTGTCAGGTGTATTTGCGCTTATCCGGTGCTGGCGGGAAATACTGATACAGCCAGGTCTCGCTCAACGTCCGGTCATGGGTACGAATGAACAGCCGCAACTCCACCGCAGCTACGCTATCGTCGGTGGGGTACCAGTCGAAAGTCACTCGATAGCCTTTGATGTCCGGCAACTGCAGGACGTTGAAGTCTTTCACCTGGCCGTTCGACGCCGTGACGATCGGCTCGATGGCAGTTCCTTCGGGCAGGCGATCCAGACCGCCGCCGGTAAAGTCGACAGCAAAACGCCGCGCCCAGACCTCAGGATAATGCTCGCCCGGTGCCCATCCCTCGATGAAGCCACCCATGCCCGAGCGCGTCGCATTGACCTGCGCCAGCGGTGTGCTGACGGGTGGCAGAGCGCTCCAGTAGAGTTTGTAGCCGTAGTTCAGCGAGTCGCCTGCTGCGACGGGCTGCCTGGGTGTCCAGAAGGCCACGATGTTGTCGAGAGTCTCGCCCGTGGTCGGGATTTCCAGCAGATCGATAGAGCCTTCACCCCAGGCAGTGGTCGGCTCGACCCATAGACTCGGGCGGCGGCTGTACCAGTCCACGGTGTCCTGATAGCTGACGAACTCGTGATCGGTCTGGACCAGACCGAAACCTTTCGGGTCTTTATCGACGAAGGCATTGAATTGCAGCGTCGCCGGGTTGTTCAGTGGCCGGCAGATCCATTCGCCATTGCCGCGCCACATGGCCAGACGGTCGGAGTCATGGATTTGCGGATGAATGGTGTCGCACATGCGCCGTTCATGGGTGCCGCAGCTGAACATGCTGGTCATCGGCGCGATGCCCAACTGCTCGATGGCGGTGCGCGCATTGACATGCGCGTCGACGGCCATCACCACCTGATTGGCCTGGCAATCGATATCGAAGCGATAAGCGCCGGTTGCGCTGGGCGAGTCGAGCAAGGCGTACACCACGAATCGCGTACTGTCCTTGTCTGGTGTTTCGAACCAGAACCTGGTGAAGTCAGGAAACTCCTCTTTGCGTTTGGCGTAAGTGTCGATCGCCAGCCCACGCGCAGACAAACCGTATTGGCCACTGGCATCCACTGCACGGAAATAGCTGGCGCCGAGGAAGGACAGCACATCGTGCTTGTCCAGCTCCGGGGCCTTGAACAGCTTGAACCCGGCGAAACCCAGGTCTCCCTTGAGCTGCGAGGTGTCGACGCTGGTCTTCCGGTAGTTGAACAGTGATGGCCGGAAGTGCACTTCCCGCGCCTGGCGGGTCTTGGGGTCGACGCTGTACATGCGCACCGGTTGCTTGAAACCCATCCCGACATGGAAAAACTGCACGTCCAGTTGGCCGTTCAGCTCATTCCACAGCGAATGATTGGCGTCGTACTGGATCGCGTTGAATTGCTGCGGCGCCATGTTGGCGAGGGTCGGCGGCAACACCTGCTTGGTATCCAGATATCGATCGCCTGCCAGTTGCCTGGCTTTTGCCTTCAACGTTTCGAAGTCGAACGTCTGAGCCTCGCCATCGGCGGTACCGGCCCAGGCGCGAGCGGCCAGCAGGCCAGTGGCCGACAGACCGGTATAGGCGGCGATGGCCATGGAGGCTTTCAGGAGATTCCTGCGGTGCATAAATAAAACCTGTCTTGGATGATCCCGCGCCGTTACTGGCTGCGTGATGAATCAGAAATTGAGGTTCGGACATGTCTTGGGCCAAACGCAACGGACGCTTAACAGATAACAAAGAGCGCCAGCCGTTCGCAATGAATTGAAAAAAACACTGAGCGCTGAGGAGCAAGCCTGCACAAATGATCAGGCAATCCGCCGCCAGGCGGGCAAGGCCATGATAGTCACAGACCGCAGCAAGCATTCAAGCGGGCCATATGGATGGCAGCGCATCCACCGTGTGCTCAACCACACTTATACGGCGTACCTTACGATCACCATCAGCATGATCACAGGCGGGTCTTTGAATCAGTTGCGGCGCTGCCGGACAGCGGTTCGCGGTTATCGTTAACGTCCTTGCAGAAGATGAACCACCAGGCGTTGCAGAATGCGGAGTGGCCTGATGCAGTTACCCGGAGCAGGAATCGAGCAGCAGGCCTTTGTTCAATTCAGCCGGCATTACCAATCCTGTATTCGCTCTGTTCTCTGATGCAAAACCCGCAATACCTGAATTTGTCCGTGCATCAGGCGATAAGGAGCAATAAACGGATACTCAGTTATGACGAGTTCACGCAGATCAGGCATCACGGAAGGTCTGCCTGAGCCGGGGAACAGTTCAAGTTGACCGAATAATTCCAGAATGTTTGTTATCACATCGTTGGCTGCAGAAAAGCCAATCAAGTCGCGGTAATACTCATGGATAGCATCAAGATCACTCTCCGCTTTTTCGGTCAGTACGACTTTCGGCACGGTTTGCCCACTTAGCCTTTACGGCGTCCAGATCGGTCAGTTTGCCAGCGTTGGCATCGGCTATGCCTTCGCTGATGGCTTGTAGATGCCAGGACTCGGCTTCCACATAACGAACCAGTGCACGCTTGAGATGATACTGGCGGTCGCGATCGGTCGCGGCTGCAAGCTGATCCAGTTGCTGGGCAAGGATCTCTTCGACACGAAAGGACAAAACGGGCGAGGCCATGTTGGCTCTCCTGAAAAGGTGTATACGTTGTAGACGATGTAAACACCGTAGGCCTTGCCGAGACTTCAGTCAACCGATGCTATGTGCACTGTCGTCAGCAAACCTTAGCGGGGCTGTGTCGAAAGAGAGTGACCGATATATTGCCAAATGCTTGGGTGGTCATTCGTTCCGCCACTACCCTCCAGGCTCCATCAATCGCTGTATGGGTAAGTAGGCCCCACTGCGCATCTGAGTCACCCCGGCAACCCAAACGATGCCGGGGCGAAAGGTGTTACCGGCTGATTTTCCAGGCATCGCCCGCCGGGGCGGTGCCGTGGTCGTACGGCTTGCCGAGCCACATGTAGAGCAGGCCCAGGCCGATAACGATGGCGGTGCTCAGCACCATGGCGTAGTTGATGTACCACGCAGCGTCTGGCGTACGCGGCCAGGCCATGTTGATGATTGCACCGACACCGTAGACCAGCGCACCGATGTTCACCGGCAGGCCCCAAGCCCCGAGAGTGAATTTGCCGCTGGGTCTCCAGCCGCGGGCACGGGCGTAGAGGGCGGCGAGAACGATCATCTGGAACGCCAGGTAGATACCGATGGCGGCGAAGCTGACGATGGTCGCCACTGCGTCTTGCAGGAAAAAGCCCAGAGCGATGATCAGCGCCGGCAGGATACCGGACACGAACAATGCGGCAACCGGAACCTGAGTGGTCGGCGAAATCCGTTTCAGCAGGCTGCTGCCGATGACCATTTCGTCTCGGGCGTAGGAATACAGCAGGCGACTGGCCGCCGCTTGCAGGCTGATGACGCAGGAGATGAAGGAAATCATCACCACACCCATCACTACTTTCGAACCAACAGGACCGAAGGCGTTGCTGAGGATGGTGGTGACCGGGTCTTTGTCGGTGCCATTGATCACTGCTTGCATGTCCGGCACGGCGAGGATCAGTGCCAGGCAAGCGAACATCGCCGCAATGCCGCCGATGTAGATGGTCATGCGCATGGCCACCGGGATCTGCTTGCTCGGGTTCGGGGTTTCTTCGGCCACGTCGCCGCAGGCCTCGAAGCCGTAGTAGAGAAACATCCCCGCCAACGAGGCGGTGAGGAAGGCCGGCAGGTAGGAGCCGTCAACGCGGATATCAAAGGTGTTGAACAACACGCTGAGCGGTTGATGACGCTCGAATACCAGCAGGTACACCCCGACGATCACCGCGCCCACCAGCTCGCAGAGGAAGCCGAACATGGCGATACGCGCCAGCACTTTGGTGCCGCTGAGGTTGACCAGCGTGGCGAACAACGTCAGCACCAGAGCGATGATGATGTTGGTGTTGTTGCTTGGTTCGAAGCCCATCATCGCCGCCAGATAGGGGCCGGCACCGACCGCAACGGCGGCGATGGTTACGCACAGGGCGATGGAGTAGATCCAGCCGACCATCCACGCCCAGCGCTTGCCGACCAGGCGGCGGGCCCAAGGGTAAACCCCACCGGAAATCGGGAACTGTGAAACCACTTCACCGAAGATCAGGCACACCAGCAATTGCCCGCAGCCGACCAGTAAGTAGGCCCAGAACATCGGTGGCCCGCCGGCAGCCAGACACAGGCCGAACAGGGTGTAGACGCCTACCACCGGCGACAGGTAAGTGAAGCCCAGGGCGAAGTTTTCCCACAGGCTCATGCTGCGATTGAAGTTCGAGGTGTAGCCCAGTTTGCGTAGCTGCTCGGCATCGCTGTCGGCGGCTAATGCAGAGAATTCGGGTGATGCACTCATAAGGTATTTCTCCGGAAAATCGGCAGATTTCGGATGTCCGAATCCGTGGCGGGGCCATGACGGCCCAACCCGGTTCGGTGGTTATTGTTGTGGTTTCGTTGGTGTGGAACCTGGTGGTGCGTATCGCGAAGTCGTCCTTGAACTCGCGGTGACGCCATCGCGGGCAAGCCTCGCTCCTACGGGCTGCGCAGACCTGTAGGAGCGAAGCTTGCTCGCGATGCTTTTAGTGCTTGAACATCACATGCCGCACGGTGGTGTAATCCTCCAGCCCGTACATGGACATGTCCTTGCCATAACCGGACAGTTTCTGCCCGCCGTGAGGCATTTCGCTGACCAGCATGAAGTGCGTGTTGACCCAGGTGCAGCCGTACTGCAAACGCGCCGCGAGGCGGTGGGCGCGGCCGACGTCGGCGGTCCATACCGACGACGCCAGGCCGTAGTCCGAAGCGTTGGCCCAGCCCAGCACCTGCGCTTCGTCTGTGAATCGGGTCACTGACACCACCGGCCCAAACACCTCGCGCCGGACGATCTCATCGTCCTGTTGGGCGTCGGCCAGCACCGTCGGTTCGAAGAAGAAGCCGTTGCCTTCCACGGCCTTGCCGCCGGTGATCAAGCGAATGTGCGGTTGTGCCAGCGCACGTTCGACAAACCCGGCCACACGGTCGCGATGCTGAGCGGTGATCAACGGCCCCAGCTCGGTTTGCGGGTCATCCTGCAAGCCGTACTTGATGGTGCTGACGGCCGCGCCGAGCTTTTCGACGAACCTGTCGTAGATGCCTTCCTGGGCATAGACGCGGCAGGCGGCGGTGCAGTCTTGCCCGGCGTTGTAGAAACCGAAGGTCCGAATGCCTTCCACGGCGGCATCGATGTCGGCGTCGTCGAAGATGATCACCGGGGCTTTGCCACCCAGTTCCATGTGCATGCGTTTGACGCTGTCGGCGGTGCTGGAAATGATGTTCGCGCCGGTGGCAATCGAGCCGGTCAAGGAGACCATGCGCACTTTCGGGTGAGTTACCAGCGGGCTGCCGACACTGGGGCCACGGCCAAAGACCAGGTTGAGCACACCGGCCGGGAAAATCTCCGAGGCCAGTTCCGCCAGACGCAATGCGGTCAGCGGCGTTTGTTCCGACGGCTTGAGCACTACGGTATTGCCGGCGGCCAGGGCCGGGGCGATTTTCCAGGCGACCATCATCAGCGGGTAGTTCCACGGCGCGATGGAAGCGATCACGCCCACCGGGTCGCGGCGGATCATCGAGGTGTGGCCGGGCAGGTATTCGCCACCGGCCGTACCGCCCATGCAGCGGCTGGCGCCGGCGAAGAAGCGGAACACATCGGCAATCGCCGGGATTTCGTCGTGCAGCGCCGCGCTATAGGGTTTGCCGCAATTGTCCGATTCCAGCCTGGCCAGTTCTTCGCCGTGGGCCTGGATGGCATCGGCGAGTTTGAGCAACAGCAGCGAACGCTCTTTGGGCGGGGTCTGTGACCAACCTTCGAACGCCGCATCGGCGGCACACACGGCGGCGTCGACCTGGGCTTCGCTGGCTTCGTTGACTTCCACCAGCACACGGCCCAACGCCGGGTTGAACACGGGTTGGCTGGCGCCTTCACCTTCGACCAGTTGGCCGTTGATCAGCAGTTTGGTTTGCATGGCTATGTCCTCTCTTGCAGCGAATTCATTGTTGGATTTGTAAGATCGATCATTTGCCGCCGCTCCCGGCCACGCTTTCACCGCCACGGGTCAGGTAGTAGGCGCCAAGGATCGGGAACATGGTCACCAGCATCACCAGCATCGCCACCACGTTGGTCACCGGCACATCGCGCGGGCGGCTGAGTTGGTTGAGCAGCCACAGCGGCAGGGTGCGCTCGTGGCCGGCGGTAAAAGTGGTGACGATGATTTCGTCGAACGACAGGGCGAACGCCAGCATGCCGCCGGCCAGCAACGCCGAGCCGAGGTTCGGCAGGACGATGTAGCGAAAGGTCTGCCAGCCGTCGGCGCCCAGATCCATCGAGGCTTCGATCAAGCTGTAAGAGGTGCGGCGCAAACGGGCGATGACGTTGTTGTAGACGATCACCACACAGAAGGTCGCGTGGCCGACGATGATGGTGAACATGCCCGGCTCGATGCCCAGGGTCTTGAAGGTCGCGAGCAGGGCGATACCGGTGATGATCCCCGGTAAGGCGATTGGCAGGATCAGCATCAGCGAAATGCCTTGTTTGCCGAAGAAGTCACGCCGGTACAAAGCGGCCGAAGCGAGGGTGCCGAGGACCATGGCGATCAGCGTGGCAATAGCGGCGATCTGCAGCGACAGCTTGATCGCGTCCAGCACGTCCGGTCGCAAAAAGGCCACGCTGAACCACTTCAGGGTGAAGCCCTGGGGTGGAAAGCTGAAGGCTGCGTCTTCAGTGTTGAAGGCGTATATGAAGATGATCAGGATCGGGAAGTGCAGGAACACCAGCCCGCTCCAGGCGGCCAGTCGCAGGCCCAGGGAGGCTTTTTCCCCATGCTTTTCTGAATCAGAGCGCATCGAAGGCCCCCAGACGTTTGACGATGGACAGGTAAATGGCGATCAGCGCGATTGGCACCAGGGTGAAGGCGGCGGCCATCGGCATGTTGCCGATTGCACCCTGCTGGGCGTACACCATGCTGCCGACGAAGTAGCCCGGCGGGCCGACCAGTTGCGGCACGATGAAGTCACCCAGGGTCAGCGAGAAGGTGAAGATCGACCCGGCCGCAATGCCCGGGATCGACAGCGGCAGGGTCACTTGCATGAAGGTCTGTCGTGGTCTGGCCCCGAGGTCGGCGGAGGCTTGCAGCAGCGATGGCGGTAGACGTTCCAGCGAGGCCTGGATCGGCAGGATCATGAACGGCAGCCAGATGTAGACGAACACCATGAAGCGTCCCAGATGCGAGGTGGACAAGGTGCTGCCGCCGACGCCGGGAATACCGAGCACGAACTGCAACACCGGCTCCAGCCCAAAGTGTTGAACGAACCACTGCGCGACGCCGCCCTTGGCCAGCAGCAGGGTCCAGGCGTAGGCCTTGACGATGTAGCTGGCCCACATCGGCATCATCACCGCGATGTAGAAAAACGCCTTGGTCTTGCCCGTGGTGTAGCGCGCCATGTAGTAAGCAATGGGGAACGCGACGAAGGCGCTGGCGATCGATACCACGACGGCCATGCTCAGGGTGCGGGCGATGATGTCGAAGTTCGACGGCTGGAACAGCGCCGTGAAGTTCGCCAGGGTCAGGTCGGGAGTGACTGCCATGGTGAAGTCATCGAAGGTGTAGAAACCCTGCCAGAGCAAGGTCAGTAATGAACCAAGATAGATCGCGCCGAACCAGATCAGCGGCGGCACCAATAACATCGCCAGGTACAGATTGGGTCGGCGATACAGCAGGTCGGAAAACCTGCGCAAGGGTGAACCGCTGGCGGGGGAGGAGGTCATGGCCGGGCTCATGTCACACCTCGCTCGCAACGGTGTCGGTCAGGCTGGTCATGGCTTCGCGCGCCCAGCGTGCGGTGATCCGTTGCCCGGTCTGGTGCTGGGCGCAGCTATCCAGCCATTGATTGTTGGCCTGGCTGATGTTCAGGGTCTGGCCGTTTTCCAGTTTGAGTTCGTAACGGGTGGCGCTGCCCTGGTACTGGATGTCGTGAAGCAGGCCGCTGACTTCGATTTCGTGGCTGGCCGCAGGACCGTCAGCGAAACGCACATGTTCCGGGCGAATCGAGAAGGGCTTGGTACTGCCGCTCAACTGTTGGGCCAGCTCGCCACGGATAACGTTAGAGGTGCCGACGAACTCGGCGACAAATGTGGTGGCCGGTTTCATGTAGAGGTTGCGCGGGGTGTCGACTTGCTCGATGCGGCCCTTGTTGAATACCGCCACACGGTCGGACATCGACAGCGCTTCAGTCTGATCGTGGGTGACGAAAATAAAGGTGATGCCGAGCTGGCGTTGCAGCTTCTTCAACTCCCCCTGCATTTGTTCGCGCAACTTCAGGTCGAGGGCGCCCAGGGGTTCGTCCAGCAGCAGCACCCGAGGACGATTGACCAGTGCGCGGGCCAGGGCGACTCGCTGGCGCTGACCACCGGACAGTTGCACCGGCTTGCGTTCGCCGTAACCGCCGAGGGCGACCATGTCGAGGGCTTCTTCGGCGCGCATCAGGCGTTCGGTCTTGCCGACGCCCTTGACCTTCAAGCCATAGGCCACGTTGTCCCGTACGTTCATGTGCGGGAACAGGGCGTAATCCTGGAACACGGTATTCACGTCACGCTGATACGGCGGCAGCCCGGCGGCTTCTTCGCCATGAATGCGGATCGAGCCGGCGCTTGGTTGTTCGAACCCGGCAATCAGGCGCAGGCACGTGGTTTTGCCCGAGCCGGAAGGGCCAAGCATGGAAAAGAACTCGCCGTCCTGGATGTCGATGGAAACCCGGTCAACGGCTTTCACTTCGCCGAACTGACGGGAAACGTTGGTGAACTGGACTGCAAGCGTCATGGTGCGGTGCTCCAAAAAGGCGAAAGCCGTCGCAGCGGCCCTTGCCTGGACTTCTGAGAAATCTGAATATCGATCGTTCCCACGCTCCGCGTGGGAATGCCTCACCGGACGCGCAGCAATCGCTTCGGCATGTAACGCGGAGCGTCACTGGCTGCATTCCCACGCAGAGCGTGGGAACGAGTTGTCAGTAGCTACCGGAATGACTTTTAGCGACCGCCCATGATCGCGATGTAGTCCTGGGTCCAGCGGCTGTATGGCACGAATTTTCCGCCCTCGGCCTGCGGGGTTTTCCAGAAGGCGATCTTGTCGAACTGGTCGAAACCGTTGGTCTTGCACCCTTCAGCACCGAGCAATTCGCTCTCTTTGCAGGCCGCCGGAACCGCTGGCAGCGAGCCGAACCAGGCGGCTACGTCACCCTGGACCTTGGGTTGCAGGGACCAGTCCAACCACTTGTAGGCGCAATTGGTGTGCTTGGCCTCGGCGTGCATCATGGTGGTGTCGGCCCATCCAGTGGCGCCTTCCTTGGGAATGGTCGAAGCGATGGGCTGTTTCTCGTTTATCAGGCCGTTGACCTGATACGGCCAGGCGCTGGAGGCCACCACGCCTTCGTTTTTGAAGTCACTCATTTGCACGGTGGTGTCATGCCAGTAGCGGTGGATCAACGGTTGCTGGGCTCGCAACAGATCAAGCACGGCTTTGTACTGGGTTTCAGTCAGTTCATAAGGGTTCTTGATGCCCAGTTCCGGTTTGCTCGACTTGAGGTACAGCGCCGCGTCGGCGATGTAGATCGGGCCGTCATAGGCCTGCACACGACCCTTGTTGGACTTGCCGTCCGGCAGGTTCTGCGCATCGAACACTACGGCCCAACTGGTGGGCGCCTGCTTGAACACAGTGGTGTTGTACATCAGCACGTTCGGGCCCCACTGATAGGGCGCGCCGTAGGTCTGCTTGTTGACCACGTACCAAGGCCCGTCCTTGAGGCGTGGATCGATGTTCTTCCAGTTCGGGATCAGCGCGGTGTTGATCGGCTGAACACGCTTGCCAGCGATCAAGCGCAAGGAGGCGTCGCCGGAAGCGGTGACCAGGTCGTAACCGCCCTTGGCCATCAGGCTGACCATTTCATCGGAGGTGCCGGCGGTTTTGACGTTGACCTTGCAGCCGGTCTCTTTCTCGAAACCGGTCACCCAGTCGTAGTTCTTGTCGCTCTCACCACGTTCGATGTAGCCCGGCCAGGCCACGATATCCAGTTGTCCTTCGCCGGCGCCAACGGCTTTCAGCGGTTCGGCGGCCTGGATGCTGGCGCTGGCCAGCAGTGCGGTGGTGATTGCACTGAGCAGTACGGTCTTGTGCACGAACATGGGATTCCCTCTTCTTTAATTATGGTCGGGGCAGTTGGTGAACGTGGTGAAGCCATGCCTTTTGAGGCTATTTATTGGAGTAGTGCGTTAATTCAGGTCATTGCCGTGGCGCGCCATGATGTGCCGCACCACGCTGTAATCCTGTAGCGAATCGCTGGACAGATCCTTGCCATAGCCCGAGCGTTTCAAGCCGCCGTGGGGCATTTCGCTGACCAGCATGAAATGGCTGTTGATCCAGGTGCAGCCATACTGCAAACGCGCCGCGACCTGCATCGCCTTGTCCAGATTCTGAGTCCATACCGACGACGCCAAGCCGTACTCGGAGTCGTTGGCCCAGTCCACTGCTTGCTCCAGTGCTTCGAAGCGGGTCACGGTGACGACTGGGCCGAACACTTCACGCTGGACAATTTCATCACTCTGTTTGCAGCCGGCGAGCAGGGTCGGCTGGTAGTAGAAGCCCGCGCCGGAATGCACGGCGGCGCCGGTGACGCGCTCGATGTGCGGCTGACCAAGGGCGCGTTCGACGAAGCTGGCCACGCGGTCGCGCTGACGGGTGCTGATCAGCGGGCCGATCTCGTTATCAGTGTCGCGTTTGCCGGCAAAGCGCAGGCTGCTGACGGCGGCGCCAAGCTCGGCGACCAGGCGATCATGGATCCCGGCCTGGGCGTAGATCCGGCAAGCCGCGGTGCAGTCCTGCCCCGCGTTGTAGTAGCCGTAGCTGCGCACACCTTCGACCACGGCTTGAATGTCGGCGTCATTGCAGACGATCACCGGCGCTTTACCGCCGAGCTCGAGGTGGGTGCGTTTGAGGGTTTTCGCCGCGGCCTGGAGGATTTTCTGCCCGGTGACGATATCGCCGGTCAGCGAAACCATGCGTACTTTCGGGTGGCTGACCAAATGGCTGCCGACGCCTTCACCGCCGCCGCAAATGATGTTGATCACCCCGCGTGGCAGCAATTCGGCCAGCGCCGGGGCCAGGGCCAGAATCGATAGCGGTGTGTGTTCGGATGGCTTGAACACCAGGGTGTTGCCCGCCGCCAGGGCCGGGGCGATTTTCCAGGCGGCCATCATGATGGGGTAGTTCCAGGGGGCGATCGAGGCGACCACGCCAATCGGATCGCGACGGACCATGCTGGTGTAGCCCGGCAGGTATTCACCGCTGAGCTGGCCAGTCTGACAACGCACGGCGCCGGCGAAGAAACGGAACACGTCGACCGTGGCGTTCAAGTCGTCCTGACGCGCCAGGTGCAGCGGCTTGCCGCAGTTCAGCGATTCGAGGCGGGCGAGGTGATCGGCCTGTTTTTCAACGGCGTTGGCGATGGCCAACAAAATGTTCGAGCGTT
Organism: Pseudomonas sp. GW821-FHT07G10; assembly: GCF_059418545.1. NCBI lineage: Bacteria > Pseudomonadati > Pseudomonadota > Gammaproteobacteria > Pseudomonadales > Pseudomonadaceae > Pseudomonas > Pseudomonas sp. GW821-FHT07G10. The sequence continues at coordinate 183,306 of NZ_JBWKQB010000004.1, forward strand.
GCTGCGGGGTGGTTCGCGACCAACCGGCAAAAGCGCGATGGGCAGCCAGAACGGCGCTTTCAACTTGTTCGGTGCTGGCTTCGGCGATATGCGTCAGCACTTCACCCGTGGCCGGGTTGAGAATAGGTTCGACAAAACCCTGGCCTGCGACTAATTCACCATCGATCAATAAAGCGGTGAACAACGGGGTCTGCACGCCAGCCATTTTTCGGGTTCTCTTTTCTTGTGTGGCCATGGTGCTCCCTTGGGACTGGAGCCCGGCCCTCTCTTATAGATGCACAGAGACTAGTGGCCGGAGCTGCGGTCGACAAATACTAAATACTGAAGGCTGCGTTCGATTAAATAGATGGCTTGCGTCCGGCGTGGGGTTGCTCGCGGGCCACGGTCAGGAATGGGTCCACCAACGCGGGGCGTGCGGTGCCGCGGCGCCAGGCCAGGCCGACGTCCAGGGTCTGGCTCAGGTCCGCCAGTGGCCGCGCCTCGATGATGTCGCCCTCCAGTGACCACGGGCGGTAGGTCATGTCCGGCTGGATCGACACACCAAGACCGGCCGCCACCAGGCTTCGCACCGCTTCGGTCGAGGCTGTGCGCAAGGTGATGCGTGGCTGCAACCCCGCGCTGGACCACATGCGCTGGGCGTTGCGGTCCATTTCATCGACGTTGAGCTGTATCAGCGGTTCGCGGGCGACGTCGGCGAGGTTGATGCTGTCGTGTTCCAGCAACGGGTGCTGAGCCGGCAGCCACAGGCGATGGGGCGAGTGGGTGAGCACCTCGGTTTGCAGGGCATGACGGTCTTCCAGGTTGGAGAGAATCAGCACCCCGACATCGATTTCACCGCTGACCAGCAAATGCTCGATATACGGGCGCTCATCCTCCATCACGCGGATTTCCACGTTCGGGTAGGCACGCTGGAAGCGGGTGAGCAAATCGGCGAGGTAGTAACCGGCCACCAGGCTGGTCACGCCGACAATCAACTGCCCGGCCACCTGGTCGGTACTTTGTTGCAAGCTGCGCTTGGCGTTGTCGACCGTGGCCAGGATCAAGTGCGCCTGGCGCAGGAACTGGTGACCCTGGTGGGTCAGGGTCATGCCTTTGGCATGTCGATTGAACAGGTTGACGCCGATTTCCTGTTCCAGTTGCTGGATTGCCAGGGTCAGTGTCGATTGGGAAATATAGACCGCCTGGGCGGCGGCCGAGATCGAGCCGGTTTCGGCCACAGCGATGAAGTGGCGGATTTGACGCAAGGTCATCATGGGGGAATTACCGGTTAGACGGTTTTATAGATTTGCTTGAGTGTATATCTTTTTAATCGATGGTCTGGTTCAGGACCGGGGCTTCGGTCAGGGCCAAGCAACATCTGGAAGCATTCTCGCCACGTGGAGGAGGGCGCTTCGATCTACGCTGTGGGCCTCAATGATCCGGTTAACCCCGGTTTTGGAGGTGACAAATGAATACACGCAGATTGCTCGATCAGCTGCTCAAGTCCGGTCAGGACATGTTGCAAAACAAGGCCGGCGGCACTCAGAACAAATCGGTATCGGATAACGGCGCACTGGGCAGCTTGCTCGGCGGCAGTTCGGGCGGGCTCGGCAGTTTGCTCTCAGGTGTTGGTGGCGGCGCGCTGGCGGCGGGCGCGATGGGGCTGTTGTTGGGAAACAAAAAAGCCCGCAAGTTTGGCGGCAAGGCACTGACCTACGGCGGTCTCGCCGCGTTGGGCGTTTTGGCCTATAAGGCATACGGCAATTGGCAGGCACAGCAGGCTGGCGCGCCACAGGCTGAGCCACAAACCGTCGACCGCTTGCCGGCAGCGCAAGTTGAATTGCACAGCCAGGCGATCCTCAAGGCGCTGGTCGCTGCCGCCAAGGCCGACGGCCATGTCGATGAACGCGAGCGAGCGCTGATCGAGGGCGAATTTACCAGGCTGGACAACGATCAGGACCTGCAACGCTGGCTGCACGCCGAACTCAACAAACCCCTGGACCCGGCCGATGTCGCCCGCGCCGCCAGCACCCCGGAAATGGCCGCCGAGATGTACATCGCCAGCGTGATGCTGGTGGATGAAGAGAACTTCATGGAGAAGTCCTATCTGGATGAACTGGCGCGCCAGCTCAAGCTTGAGCCAGGCTTGAAAGCCGAGTTGGAGCGTCAGGTCCGGCAAGCCTCGTTGTAATCAGAGAAAGCAAGGGGGATCCAAAGGATCGCCACTTTCTTCCGAGTCATCACTGACGACGTTCACCGCATCTGCCCCACAGTAGCCATCCAGAGCAGATGCTGACTTTCTTCACCCTGGGTGAGACGTGGTGCGCAACCCACTGCTAAATGATGAGCCGCCCTCGGCTATACTCCCCTCCATTTGAATGCCCCCGAGGATCGACTGTGAAGAACTGGACGTTGCGCCAACGCATTTTGGCGAGCTTTGCGGTAATTATCGCCATCATGTTGCTGATGGTCATGGTCTCGTTCTCCAGTCTGCTGAAGATCGAGACCAGCGAGGAAACGGTCCGAACGGACGCTGTTCCGGGGGTGTATTACAGTTCGATGATTCGCAGTGCCTGGGTCGACAGCTACGTCCTGACCCAGCAGATCGTTGGCCTCTCCGGACATCGGGACATCAGCGCTGCTGACCAGGCGTTGTACAAGAGCTTCGAAGAGCGCTTGAAGGCGCAGATGGATAACTATCGCAAAACCGTCTTCGACTCGGACGATCGTGCCTCTTTCGACGAGTTTGAAGTGCGTCATCAAGCGTTCGATCAGACACTGAAGAACGTCATCGATCTCTATCAGCGCAAAGAATACGAACAGGCTCGCCTCGCGCTGGAGAATGAACTGACGCCTGCGTGGATCGCTGGCCGCAAGCATTTGAACGGCATGATCGACCGCAATCGTGATCAGGCGGGTAATGCCACCGGGGCTATCGGTTCCGCGGTAACCGCAGCAAAAATCAGTATGGGCGTCTCTTTACTGATCGCGGTAATCGCTGCCGGTCTGTGCGGTCTGCTGTTGATGCGCGCAATCATGGCGCCGATGAACCGGATCGTGCAGATCCTCGACATCATGCGTACGGGGGACTTGAGCAGGCGCTTGAATCTGGAGCGCAAGGACGAATTCGGTGCCGTAGAAACCGGCTTCAACGACATGATGACCGAGCTCACTTCTCTGGTTTCCCAGGCCCAGCGCTCTTCGGTGCAGGTCACTACCTCGGTCACGGAAATTGCCGCCACCTCCAAGCAGCAGCAGGCTACTGCGACAGAGACCGCTGCCACCACCACGGAAATCGGTGCCACTTCGCGAGAAATCGCTGCGACATCGCGCGATCTGGTGCGCACCATGACCGAAGTTTCTACCGCCGCCGACCAGGCTTCGGTGCTGGCCGGTTCTGGTCAGCAAGGCCTGGCCCGCATGGAAGACACCATGCACTCGGTAATGGGGGCGGCCGATCTGGTCAACGCCAAACTGGCGATCCTCAATGAGAAGGCCGGCAACATCAATCAGGTGGTGGTGACCATCGTCAAGGTCGCCGACCAGACCAACCTGCTGTCCCTCAACGCTGCGATCGAAGCCGAGAAGGCCGGTGAATATGGCCGCGGTTTCGCGGTGGTGGCTACCGAAGTACGGCGTCTGGCGGATCAGACCGCCGTGGCCACCTATGACATCGAGCAGATGGTCCGTGAGATCCAGTCGGCGGTGTCGGCGGGTGTCATGGGCATGGACAAGTTCTCCGAAGAAGTGCGTCGTGGCATGTCCGAAGTTCAACAGGTAGGCGAGCAGCTGTCGCAGATCATTCATCAGGTTCAGGCGCTGGCGCCGCGGGTGTTGATGGTCAACGAAGGCATGCAGGCCCAGGCCACCGGTGCCGAGCAGATCAACCACGCGTTGGTGCAGCTGGGCGATGCCAGCAGCCAGACGGTAGAGTCCCTGCGTCAGGCCAGCTTCGCCATCGATGAGCTGAGCCAGGTGGCGGTGGGGCTGCGTAGCGGCGTCTCGCGTTTCAAAGTCTGATGAGCGAGTTCGCGGCGAAACGCGGCGCCGGAATGACGCCGAAACATTCGTTGTTTTTGCTGTTCCGTATCGGCAACGAACGCTATGCCCTGCAGGCCATCGAGGTGGCCGAAGTGCTGCCGCGCCTGCCACTCAAGCCGATCGCGAAAGCGCCGCCCTGGGTCGCCGGGGTGTTTGCCTACCGTGGCGTGGTGGTGCCAGTGATCGACCTCAGTGCGCTGACCTTCGGCCAGCCGGCCCAAGTGCGCACCAGCACTCGCCTGGTGCTGGTGCACTATCGAGCGCAAGCGTCTGGGCCCGGGCAATTGCTCGGGCTGATTCTTGAACAGGCCACCGATACCCTGCGCTGCAATCCGGCGGACTTTAAACCGTACGGCCTGGACAATCGCCAGGCGCCTTATCTGGGGCTGGTGCGCGAAGACCAGCAAGGCTTGCTGCAATGGATTCGGGTCGATGATTTGCTCGATGCCCAGGTCCGCGCACTGCTGTTTCCGTCGCCGCCGCTGGATCTCGCTCTGTTTGAGGAGCGCCCGTGAGCAACGACCAGCGCTTTTTCGACTTCCTCAAAGAACGCATTGGCCTGGACGTGGCGTCCGTAGGGGCGGCGCTCATTGAGCGAGCCGTCCGCCAGCGTAGCATCGCGCAGCAAGCGCAGACCGTGAATGAGTACTGGCTCACACTGCAGCAATCGCAGGATGAGCAGCAGGCGCTGATTGAAGCCGTGATCGTGCCGGAAACCTGGTTTTTTCGTTATCCGGAATCCTTCGTTGCCCTGGCCACGTTGGCGAAGGGCCGTCTGGCCGAGATCAAGGGCATGCGTGCATTACGGATTCTCAGCTTGCCGTGCTCTACCGGCGAAGAACCGTATTCGATTGCCATGGCCTTGCTTGATGCCGGGTTTGCGCCCCATCAGTTCAAGGTCGAAGGGCTGGATGTCAGCGCCTTGTCGGTCGAGCGCGCCAAGCGTGCGGTGTATGGCAAGAACTCCTTTCGTGGGCAACAGACCGACTTTCGCGAGCACCACTTCAGCGCGCAGGAGCAGGGCTACGTTCTCAGTGAACGGGTGCGTGAGCAGGTGCGCTTGCAGGTGGGCAACCTGCTTGATCCTGCATTGCTGGCCAATGAATCGCCCTATGACTTTGTGTTCTGCCGCAATCTGCTGATTTACTTCGACCCGCCGACTCAGCGACAGGTGCTTGACGTCATCAAGCGCCTGACCCATGTCGACGGCGTGCTGTTTATCGGCCCGGCCGAAGGCGGCCTGCTGGGGCGATTGGGCATGCATTCGATCGGCATTGCACAGTCCTTTGCTTTCAGGCATCACCGCGAGTCTGACCCCGAGCCGTTGCCTGTCTTTAACCCGATACCGTTGCCGGTGCGTCAGCCAATAAGCGATGTGGCGCAGCCGCCGCTTCGCAGCCGACCCTTTACCAGCGTTGCGCCAGTGATCAGCCCCGGCAAACCTTGTGCTGCGGTGAATGATGCAGCGGCCTTGCTCGCCAATATCGAGGCGTTGGCCAATGAAGGCAAAAGCACTGAGGCGCGAGCGGCCTGTGAGCAGTACCTGCATAACCATGAGCCGGTAGCTCAAGTGTTTTATTGGTTGGGTTTGCTCTGCGATGTCGCCGGCAGCGTATTGGAGGCTCAGGGCTTCTATCGCAAGGCGCTGTATTTGCAGCCGCAGCACCCTGAAACCCTGATGCACCTGGCGGCCTTGCTGGCTTCCCAAGGCGACGCCACGGGTGCCCGCCGATTGCAGGAACGCGCCGCCCGTAGCGAGCGCACCGCTGACAGTGAGCGTAAACGATGACCGGATCTGTTTCGTTGAACGTGACCCATGAGGATGCGCAGGCCATCGATGACTGCTGGAACCGGATCGGTATCCACGGTGACAAGTCCTGCCCGCTGCTGCCTGAACATATTCATTGTCGCAACTGCGCGGTGTATTCCGCTGCCGCGACCCGCCTGCTCGATCGTTATGCGTTGCAACAAGAGGATCATCGACAGTCGATTGCAGTCGAGAATGATGTCGTCACCCGTTCACTGTTGATGTTTCGCCTGGGCGAAGAGTGGTTGGGGCTGGTCACCCGCTGCCTGGCGGAGGTTGCGCCGTTGCAGCCGATCCATTCTTTGCCGCACCAGCGTTCGCGAGCGTTGCTGGGCGTGGCGAATGTGCGCGGCGCCCTGGTCGCCTGCCTGTCACTGGTGGAACTGCTGGGGCTGGACGCCACCACTGGCGTTGTCTCCGGGGCGCGGGTCATGCCGCGCATGTTGATCATTGCTGCCCACGGCGGCCCGGTGGTGGTGCCGGTGGATGAGGTGGACGGGATTCATGCCATCGATGAACGCACCTTGAGCGCCGCCTCCAGTTCCGGCTCACAAACCGCTGGCAGGTACACCCGTGGCGTATTGCAGTTCAGAGGTCGCAGCTTGCGCTGGCTGGATGAAGAACAGTTGCTGTCAGCCGTGACCCGGAGCCTCACATGACCCCCGATCAAATGCGTGACTCATCGCTGCTCGAACTCTTCAGTCTGGAGGCCGAAGCGCAGACTCAAGTGCTCAGCGCCGGCTTGCTGGCACTCGAGCGCAACCCGACTCAGGCCGATCAACTGGAAGCCTGCATGCGTGCAGCGCACTCGCTCAAGGGCGCCGCGCGGATTGTCGGTGTGGATGCCGGAGTCAGCGTGGCGCATGTGATGGAGGACTGCCTGGTCAGCGCCCAGGAGGGGCGCCTGCACCTGCAACCCGAACACATCGACGCCTTGCTGCAAGGCACAGACGTTCTGATGCGCATCGCTACACCGGGTAGCGACAATGTGGGGCCGAGCGATATCGAGGCCTACGTCGCCTTGATGGGCCGGTTGCTCGATCCCGCGGCATTGACCGTCAACGTGGCACCGCCTGCCGCGCCAATCCTTGATTCGGTCATGCTGCTGATGGCTGAGCTGCAAGTCGATTTGCCCCGTGCCGGGCTTGAGTCCGAAGCGCCGTTGCTGGAGCCGGAACCGTTGCTTGCCGCGCCCATCGAAATGTCGCCTAAAGCCACGCGCGTTACCGAAGGCGGCGAACGGGTGCTGCGGGTTACCGCTGAGCGGCTGAACAGCTTGCTCGATCTGTCGAGCAAATCCTTGGTAGAAACCCAGCGACTCAAGCCTTGGCTGGCGACCATGCAGCGTCTCAAACGCATGCAAAGCAACAGTTTGCGAGCCCTGGAAAATCTCAATGTTCATCTCAAAGAGAGCGAGTTGAGCCTGCAAGCCCAGGAAGCGCTGGGCGATGCCCGGCGCATGCTCGCCGAATCCCGGCAACTGTTGGCCGAGAAAACCGCCGAGCTGGATGAGTTCGGCTGGCAGGCCAGTCAACGCGCTCAGGTGCTGTATGACACGGCACTGGCCTGTCGCATGCGGCCGTTCGCCGATGTGTTGGCCGGGCAGGTGCGGATGGTTCGTGATCTGGGTCGTAGTCTGGGTAAGCAAGTGCGGTTGGAGATCGAAGGCGACAAGACCCAAGTCGACCGTGATGTGCTTGAAAAGCTCGAAGCGCCGCTGACCCATTTGCTGCGCAATGCGGTGGATCATGGCATCGAAATGCCTGAGCAACGGATGTTGGCGGGTAAGCCCGCCGAAGGCTTGATCCGGCTGCGCGCCTCCCACCAGGCTGGGCTATTGGTACTGGAGCTGAGCGATGACGGTAATGGAGTAGACCTCGAACACCTGCGTCGCAGCATCGTCGAGCGCCAATTGTCTCCGGCCGAAACCGCTGCCCGGTTGAGCGAAGAAGAACTGCTGACATTCCTGTTTTTGCCGGGCTTCAGCCTGCGGGACAAGGTCACCGAAGTGTCCGGGCGCGGAGTTGGACTGGACGCGGTTCAGCATATGGTCCGACAGCTTCGTGGCGCCGTGATACTGGAGCAGACAGCGGGCGAGGGCAGCCGCTTTCATCTTGAAGTGCCGTTGACCCTGTCGGTGGTGCGCAGTCTGGTAGTCGAGGTGGGTGAAGAGGCTTATGCCTTCCCGCTGGCGCACATCGAACGCATGTGCGACCTGGAGCCGGACGAGATAGTACAAGTCGAAGGGCGTCAGCATTTCTGGCACGAAGGCCGGCATGTCGGTCTGGTCGCGGCCAGCCAGCTGTTACAGCGTCCGGCGGCTCAGAGTAACGATCAAACCCTCAAAGTGGTGGTGATCCGCGAGCGCGATGCGGTGTACGCAGTGGCCGTCGAGCGCTTTATTGGCGAGCGCACGTTGGTGGTGCTGCCGCTGGATGATCGGTTGGGCAAGGTTCAGGACATTTCCGCCGGAGCGCTGCTGGACGACGGCTCCGTGGTGCTGATCGTCGACGTCGAAGACATGCTGCGTTCGGTGGACAAACTGCTCAATACTGGCCGTCTGGAGCGCATCGCCCGGCACAACCACCAGGCTGTGGAAGTCGCGCGCAAACGCATTCTGGTGGTCGACGATTCGCTGACGGTCCGCGAGTTACAGCGCAAACTGTTGCTCAATCGCGGTTACGACGTCGCCGTCGCGGTAGACGGAATGGACGGTTGGAACGCTTTGCGTGCCGAAGACTTCGATTTGCTGATCACCGACATCGATATGCCCCGAATGGACGGCATTGAATTGGTCACCCTGTTGCGTCGCGACAATCGTTTGCAGTCGCTGCCGGTCATGGTGGTTTCCTACAAGGATCGCGAAGAAGACCGGCGTCGTGGACTGGACGCTGGAGCCGACTATTATCTAGCCAAAGCCAGTTTCCATGACGACGCTTTGCTCGATGCGGTAGAGGAACTCATTGGAGGAGCCCCGGCATGAAGATCGCTATCGTCAATGACATGCCACTGGCGGTAGAGGCCTTGCGTCGCGCGCTGGCGTTCGAACCTGAGCACGAAGTGGTCTGGGTCGCGAGCAATGGTGCCGAGGCGGTAAAGCTCTGCGCCGGGCTGACGCCGGACCTGATCCTGATGGACTTGATCATGCCGGTGATGGATGGCGTGGAAGCAACCCGGCGGATCATGGCCGAGAGCCCGTGCGCTATCGTGATTGTTACCGGCGACCGCCAGCAGAACGTCCATCGAGTGTTCGAGGCCATGGGCCATGGCGCACTGGATGTGGTCGACACTCCGGCTGTCGGTGCGGGTAATGCCAAAGAAGCCGCAGCGCCATTGCTGCGCAAGATCCTCAATATCGGCTGGCTGATCGGCCAGAGCGGCGGCAGCCGGGCGCGCTCGGCCCCGACGTCGCTGCGCACCATGGTGCAGCGCCAAAGCCTGGTGGCCATCGGCTCTTCCGCTGGTGGCCCGGCGGCGCTGGAAGTCTTGCTCAAGGGTCTGCCCACTGATTTTTCCGCGGCCATCGTGCTGGTTCAGCACGTTGACCAGGTGTTCGCTGCCGGTATGGCCGAATGGCTGAGCAGTGCGTCCGGATTGAAGGTGCGCCTGGCGCAAGAGGGTGAGCCGCCGCAAAGCGGTACGGTGCTGTTAGCCGGCACCAACCACCATATCCGACTCTTGAAGGACGGCACACTGGCCTACACCGCCGAGCCGGTCAACGAGATCTACCGGCCGTCGATCGACGTTTTTTTTGAGAGCGTGGCCAGCTACTGGGATGGCGATGCGGTCGGCGTATTGCTGACCGGCATGGGCCGTGATGGCGCTCAGGGGCTCAAATTGATGCGCCAGCAAGGCTTCCTGACCATCGCTCAGGACCAAAACAGCAGTGCGGTGTATGGGATGCCCAAGGCAGCAGCTGCCATCGACGCAGCCGTCGAAATCCGCCCACTGAACAAGATTGCGCCACGATTGCTGGAGATATTTGCCAAATGACTGACAAAAACAGCTTTCCTGACCAGGTAGTAATTCAGGTGACCGCACATGCATGACTTGCAGCTCGACGATTTCAAAACCGATGAAAATGCCGCGATGGTGTTGTTGGTCGATGATCAGGCAATGATCGGTGAGGCTGTGCGGCGCGGGCTGGCCCATGAAGAGAATATCGATTTCCACTTCTGCGCCGACCCGCATCAGGCCATCGCTCAGGCGATCCGCATCAAGCCGACGGTGATCCTTCAGGATCTGGTCATGCCCGGTCTGGACGGCCTGAGTCTGGTACGTGAATACCGCAACCACCCGGCGACCAAGGATATTCCCATCATCGTGCTGTCGACCAAGGAGGATCCCTTGATCAAGAGCGCGGCGTTTGCCGCAGGCGCTAACGATTACCTGGTCAAGCTGCCGGACAATATCGAACTGGTCGCGCGTATCCGCTATCACTCGCGTTCTTACATGACCCTGCTGCAACGTGATGCGGCGTATCGCGCGTTGCGGGTCAGCCAGCAGCAGTTGCTCGACACCAATCTGGTGCTGCAGCGGTTGATGAACTCCGACGGCCTGACCGGGCTGTCCAATCGCCGGCATTTTGATGAATACCTCGAGCTGGAATGGCGGCGAGCCCTGCGCGATCAGACGCAACTTTCACTGTTGATGATCGATGTCGACTACTTCAAGTCCTACAACGATAACTTCGGCCATCTGGAGGGCGATGAAGCCCTGCGCAAAGTCGCCACGACCATTCGCGACGCCAGCAGTCGACCGTCCGACCTGCCAGCCCGTTATGGCGGCGAAGAATTCGTCCTGGTGCTGCCCAATACCTCGCCGGGTGGCGCGCGGCTGGTGGCCGAGAAACTGCGTCAGACTGTGGCTGCGCTGGGAATTACGCATATCTCCCCGACCGAAGGCTCGAGCCTGACCATCAGCATCGGCCTGTCGACCATGACCCCGCAGCAGGGCACTGATTGCCGGCAACTGATCTCGGCAGCCGACAAAGGTTTGTACCTGGCGAAAAACAATGGGCGTAATCAGGTGGGGATTGAATGAAGTAGGGCCCCATCGGCCAAGCGGGCTGCCTTGACAGCCTGATTGCGTTATACTCGTCGGCTTTCAAAAGTTCGCCAACGAGTGCTGCCCGCCATGGAAATCAACCCGATCCTTAACAGTATCAAGGACCTGTCCGAGCGCTCCGAAACTATTCGGGGGTATCTTTGACTACGATCAAAAGCATGAGCGTCTGACCGAAGTCAATCGCGAGCTTGAAGATCCGAGTGTCTGGAACAACCCTGAATACGCCCAGAATCTAGGCCGCGAGCGTTCCTTGCTGGCCCAGATCGTCGATACCCTCGATGAAATGCACAGCGGTCTGGCCGATGCCAAAGACCTGTTGCTGATGTCTGCCGAGGAAGAAGACCAGGCGGCTGTAGACGACGTTGCCGCTGAAGTGGAGCGTCTGCGCGAATCCCTCGAGAAGCTCGAATTCCGTCGGATGTTCAGCGGCGAGATGGACGCCAATAACGCGTACCTGGACATTCAATCCGGTTCCGGCGGCACCGAAGCCCAGGACTGGGCCAATATCCTGCTGCGCATGTACCTGCGCTGGGCGGATAAACGCGGTTTCGAGGCGACCATCATGGAGTTGTCCGCCGGTGAAGTTGCCGGGATCAAAGGCGCGACCGTGCACATCAAGGGTGAATATGCCTTTGGCTGGCTGCGTACCGAAATCGGCGTGCACCGTCTGGTGCGCAAGAGCCCATACGACTCCGGTAACCGTCGTCACACCTCGTTCTCGGCAGTTTTCGTCTCGCCGGAAATCGATGACAACATCGAAATCGACATCAACCCGTCGGATTTGCGGATCGATACCTATCGCTCCTCCGGTGCCGGTGGTCAGCACGTAAACACCACCGACTCGGCTGTACGTATTACCCACGTACCGACCAACACCGTGGTCAGTTGCCAGAACGAACGTTCCCAGCACGCCAACAAAGACACCGCGATGAAAATGTTGCGGGCGCGCTTGTACGAGCAGGAAGTGCAGAAACGCAACGCCGCCTCGCAAGCCCTGGAAGACACCAAGTCGGACATCGGCTGGGGTCACCAGATTCGCTCGTACGTGCTCGACCAGTCGCGGATCAAGGATCTTCGTACTAGCGTCGAACGCAGCGATTGCGACAAGGTGCTTGACGGTGATATCGACGAATACCTGGTGGCAAGCCTCAAGCAAGGGCTGTAAAGCAGCCATACATGATCACTGCGCAGCTGCGGTGATCATGTAGGAGCATGGGGGGACGCCTAGTCCTTGCCCGCGAACCCTGCCGCAAGGCAGGGGCAACGAACCTGTGATGGAAAATTTAAAGACATGAGCGACCTACAACTCGACCCGCAAGCCCTGCAACAGGAAGAAAACTCCCTGATCGCCCTGCGCAAGGAAAAGCTTGCTGCCGAGCGCGCCAAGGGCCAGGCCTTCCCCAACGACTTCCGCCGCGACGCCTACTGCGAAGACTTGCAGAAGAAGTACGCGGACAAGACCAAGGAAGAGCTGGCAGAGGCAGCGATCCCGGTCAAGGTGGCCGGTCGTCTCATGCTCAACCGTGGTTCCTTCATGGTGATCCAGGACATGTCCGGGCGCATCCAGGTCTACGTCAACCGTAAAACCCTGTCGGAAGAAACCCTGGCCGCGGTCAAGACCTGGGACCTGGGCGACATCATTGCCGCCGAAGGCACCCTGGCCCGTTCCGGCAAAGGCGACCTGTACGTTGAAATGACCAACGTGCGCCTGCTGACCAAGTCCCTGCGCCCGCTGCCGGACAAGCACCACGGCCTGACCGATACCGAAACCCGTTATCGCCAGCGCTACGTCGACCTTATCGTCAACGAAGACGTGCGTCAGACCTTCCGCGTGCGTTCGCAAGTGATCGCGCACATCCGCAGCTTCCTGATGAAGCGCGACTTCCTCGAAGTCGAAACGCCGATGCTGCAGACCATTCCGGGCGGCGCTGCGGCCAAACCGTTCGAAACCCACCACAACGCCCTGGACCTGGACATGTACCTGCGCATCGCGCCGGAGCTGTACCTCAAGCGTCTGGTGGTCGGCGGTTTCGAGCGTGTGTTCGAGATCAACCGCAACTTCCGTAACGAAGGCGTTTCGACCCGGCACAATCCCGAGTTCACCATGCTCGAGTTCTACCAGGCCTACGCTGACTACGAAGACAACATGGACCTGACCGAAGAACTGTTCCGTGAACTGGCGCAGCTGGTTCTGGGCAGCACCGACGTGCCTTATCAGGGCAAGGTGTTCCACTTCGGCCAGCCGTTCCAGCGCATCTCGGTGTTTGCTTCAATCCTCAAGTACAACCCGGAAATCACCGCCGCGGACCTGGAAAGCATCGACACGGCCCGTGCCATCGCCAAGAAGGCCGGCGCCGACGTCAAAGGCTTCGAAGGCCTGGGCAAGCTGCAAACCATGATTTTCGAAGAGCTGGTGGAGCACAAGCTGGAACAGCCGACCTTCATCACCGAATACCCGTTCGAAGTGTCGCCGCTGGCACGTCGCAACAACACCAACCCGAACGTCACCGACCGTTTCGAGCTGTTCATCGGAGGCCGCGAAATCGCCAACGCCTACTCCGAGTTGAACGACGCGGAAGACCAGGCCGAGCGCTTCCAGGCCCAGGTGGCCGACAAGGACGCCGGTGACGACGAAGCCATGCACTACGACGCCGACTTCGTTCGTGCGCTGGAATACGGCATGCCACCAACCGCCGGTGAAGGTATCGGTATCGACCGTCTGGTGATGTTGCTCACCGATGCTCCGTCGATCCGTGACGTGATCCTGTTCCCGCATATGCGGCCGCAAGCGTAAGTGTTATGAATAAGAAGCCGCCTACATCAGGCGGCTTTTTATTGTCTGTGTGGAACTGACGTACTTCTAATTCATAGTGATGTGAGAGGAATATCTGTCGTGAATGGTGCAATTGCTCTAGAAGGTGCAGCTGGAATCGCCACTGCGGTCGCTGAAAGTGTTCAGTACCAGGGCCGCAAGGCCAGCCGACAGGGAAGCGAGCAGCGCCGACAGGTTATTCTCGATGCCGCGATGCGTATCGTCGTGCGTGATGGCGTGCGTGCGGTGCGTCACCGCGCAGTGGCTGCCGAGGCCAATGTGCCGTTGTCGGCGACTACTTACTATTTCAAGGATATCGATGACCTGCTCACCGATACCTTCGCTCAATATGTGGAGCGCAGTGCAGCCTACATGGCCAAATTCTGGGCCAATAGCGAGGGCTTGCTGCGCGAGATGGTCGCTTTCGGTGACGGCAGCCGGGAGTCTCGTTCACAACTGGCTGACGACATTGCCCGGTTGACCGCCGACTATGTGCAGCGCCAATTGCACAACCGCCGTGAACACTTGATGGCCGAGCAGGCATTTCGCCAGGAGGCACTACTCAACCCGCGTCTGGCGCTGTTGGTGCGTTCGCATCAGCAAATCCTCCTACAGGGCACTTGCCATTTTTTCCAGGTATTGGGTTCCCGTGAGCCACAACAAGATGCCAAAGTGTTGACGGCTATAATCGGACGGATGGAATATCAGGGCCTGCTCAATGACGCGGAACCAGCGGCCGAGGAAGAAATGCTCGGTATCCTTACGCGTTACATGCATTTGGTGCTGGCCTCCGTGTGACGACCGCGGTGTTCAAAGGAGTGTTGAATGAAGTCCTGGCGTGAGGTCGTGATCGCCATGTCGTTTCTGCTGCTCAGTGGCTGTCTGGTGAGTGTCAGGCAGCCACTGCCGGCTGATCAGGCGGCACCTGCCGCGCTGCTCGGCAAATGGACGAGCAAGAACGTCTGGGGCGGGGCGCTCAACCTTGAGCTGAGCCGCGTCGCGACCAATCGCTACAAGGCTGTCAGCTACCCCAAAGGCGAGCCGAAACAGCGCGAGGCTTATGACTTCACCGTTTCCCGCCATGGCAGCCGCTGGTACTTGTCGGCGGCGGTGCCGGATCAATTCGGCGGCCACTTCACTATCGCCGGTTTCGAGTTGACCGATAACCATGAATTGGTGGTCTACAACCTGGACCTGGAGCAGATTCGCCAGGCGCTGGGGCAAGAGGCCTTGAGTGGCGAGCGGTTTGAAACCAAAGAAGGCGATGGTGTTCTGATCAGCAACCCGCTGGAACAGGTGTTCGCCTATCTGGATGATCCCGCCAACTCTGACGTATTCATCGAAGCGGCGCGCTTCCAGCGTTCGGGCAAGTAAACGCGGCATAGAACGTTATCAATAGGAGTTTCGGGTGGACGATTACCAGCAGACGATACGCACTTTGTCCGATCGCATAGTGCTGGCGCAAACACCAATCCGCGTACTGGATGCGGTCAAGTGGGACGAGAACATCCGCAAAGGATTCCTCAAGGCCAAAGGCAAGGAAATGCCTGCCGTCGACCGCGACTACTACCTCAATCGCCCACTGTCGTTCGACTCCAGTGCGGTGAAGCTGGAGTTCCAGAACATCGAGCGTGACATCACCCGTCAACTGGGTCAGTTCAACCCGGTCGGGCAGATCATGCGGCGTATGTGCAAGGAATACCGCATGGTGGTGCGCATGCTCGAAGCGCGCGGCACCGAAGATTTCGGTCTGATCTCCCAAGAGCTTTATGGCGCGGCCTCCGACGCCTTCCATGCCGGTGACCCGACCCTGGCCGACCTGGGCCTGATGCTCTCCGATTATCTGAACAACATCGACGGCCGTGGCGACCTCAAGGACGAACCCAAGACCTTGACCTCCAAAGAGGCTGTCCATCTGCTGCAATGCCGCTTGAACAAAGTCTTTGGCGAAGCCGAGGACACCATCCGGGTGTTCGAGTCCGACGGGATCGTCGCTGACGCGGCAGCCGGTGCCGACTACATCAAGATCCGCACCGATGCGATGTTCAACAACCGTGACGTGCGTGCTTTGGAGGTCCATGAGGGGCTGGTACACGTCGGCACCACGCTCAATGGCCTGAACCAGCCGATCTGCACCTTCCTGTCCAAGGGCCCACCGTCCTCGACCGTGACCCAGGAAGGCCTGGCGATCCTGATGGAAATCATTACCTTTGCTTCCTATCCAAGCCGCCTGCGCAAACTGACCAACCGCACCCGCGCTATTCACATGGTGGAAGAGGGGGCGGATTTCTTGCAGATCTTCGAGTTCTTCCGCGAACAAGGCTTCGAGGCGGAGCAAAGCTATAGCAATGCCAGTCGGGTGTTCCGCGGATCAGTGCCTAATGGTCTGCCATTTACCAAAGACTTGTCCTACCTCAAGGGCTTTATCATGGTTTACAACTACATTCAGTTGGCCGTGCGTAAGGGCATGCTTGAGCAGATACCCTTGTTGTTTTGTGGCAAGACCACTCTGGAAGACATGCGCACCTTGCGCCAGTTGTTGGACGAAGGCCTGATCGTACCGCCCAAGTATTTGCCGGACCAGTTTCGTGACATGAACGCTTTGTCGGCCTGGATGTGCTTCTCCAACTTCCTCAATCACCTGAGCCTGGACCGGATCGAGGCGGACTACTCGAATATCCTGTAACAACACACCATTGCATTGATCGTTCCCACGCTCTGCGTGGGAACGATCAGATGTCCCACCATTTTTTGCGAGGTTTCAAACGGATGAGAATCCTCGGCATTTTTTGTCTGTTACTGACCTTGAACGGCTGCAGCTCCTTGCTGTTCTACCCCGAGCCCGGTCTGCCGTTCACTCCGCAAAAAGCCCGACTGCAATACCGCGACGTCACCCTGACCACGGCGGATGGCATCAAACTGCACGGTTGGTGGCTGCCGGCCAAGGCTGGCGTGGCGCTCAAAGGCACGGTGCTGCATCTGCACGGCAATGGCGGTAATCTGGCCTGGCACCTGGGGGGTAGTTGGTGGCTGCCGAAGGAGGGTTATCAGGTGCTGCTGGTGGACTATCGCGGCTATGGCCTGTCTGAAGGTGAGCCGCGGCTGCCGGAGATTTATCGGGACATCGACGCAGCATTCCAATGGCTGGACAAGGCCCCTGAGGTTCAAGGCAAACCGCTGGTGCTTCTCGGTCAGAGCCTCGGTGGTGCGCTGGCCGTGCACTATTTGGTCGAACATCCCGAGCGCCAGCACCAGCTCAAGGCGCTCATTCTTGACAGCGTGCCGGCCAGTTACCGTGATGTCGGGCGCTCCGCCTTGAGCACCTCCTGGCTAACCTGGCCGTTTCAGGTGCCATTGTCCTGGCTGGTGCCGGACGCTGACAGCGCAATCAACGTCATGCCGCAACTGCGCGGTGTACCGAAATTGATCTACCACAGCATCGATGATCCGATCGTGCCTCTTTCCAGCGCTATCCGTCTGTATCAAGCTGCGCCGCCGCCCAGGGTGCTGCAATTGACCCGCGGAGGTCATGTGCAGACCTTTGCCGACCCGATCTGGCGAAAAGTCATGCTGCGCTATCTGGATGACCCGCAGCATTTCAACGGCCTGCGCCGGCTGGGCGAAGTCCCGAATTACCCGCTACCCCCGAATTCAGAAGTTGAACCCCCAGAGAGTCCGCAATGAGTGAAGAACGTAACGCCATCCCCCTCATCATCACCGGTATCTGCAGCATCCTCGGCACCGTGGCATGCCTGTGGTACTACGGCTACCTGCACTTCGCCAAACCGGAAGATGCGCTGCTTTTGAACGATTTCACCATGCTCAAGACGCAGCCAGGCGAGGATTACAAAATCTCCCTGGAGCCCGCTGCTGAAGTGGCGCAATGCGTTGATGGTGTGCTGGTGCTGTTCGACACCGAGCAGAAAGGCTTGACCGGCGTGTTGGTCAATAACAAGAAGAAGGCTGTGCGCTGCATGGGCCAGGAGACGCCGCAGCTGGAGCAGTGATGCTACAGTCAGCCATAAATCCGGAATCCTTAACAGATTCCGGATTTATGGCAGTGAATTACGCTGTATGCCAGGTGATCTCTTCTTCACCATCAACGCTGATGCGAATCCAGCGATCAGCCGTTTCCTCGCCTTCATCCTCAACCCAGCTACCCGGTGCGCAACGCACCTCGACGTTCAACGCGGCGAAAGCGGCGCGAGCGCAGGCGATATCGTCGTCCCATGGGGTCTGGTCGCTGTCCAGGTGCAGGCTGTTCCACTTGCCCACAGCCTTCGGCAGCCAGGTTACTGGCACATTGCCGGCCTTGCATTTGTAAGTCTGGCCTTTCTGCTCCCAGTCGGTGCAAGGGCCCAGAGCCGTGCCGAGCCAGGCCGCAATGGCCTTGTGATCAACGTCGGCGTCTTTCAGGTAAATCTCGATATCGGGTTGGCGCATGGATGTCCTCACTGCGGGTCTGAAAAATCCATTCGCGGATTTAGTCGGCCTCAAGACTAATGCTCAAGACCATAAATTAATGGGTTATTGAAGAACGAAGTAATCGTAGCGCATTGATACGCTGACCTCGAACGGCTCGGCCTGTTCGATGACATTCGCCCGGCGTTCGGCACTGGCGCGCCAGCCGTGGGGCGTCATTGCCAGCAGGTTGGCGCGGTCCTGGGGCGCGACCAGGCTGAGTTTAAAGTCCAGGGTTTCACTGTGTTGCAGCTGCATGCCTTCTGGTACCAGGGCCAAATGCTTGTCGTCGGCGTAATCGCGGACTTCGTCATACAGGCGCTCGCGTAATTCCATCAAGTGACCGCTGGTCGGTCCGACGCGCATCAAGCCACCACCGGGGCTGAGCAGGCGTTTGGCTTCCTGCCAGTCCAGAGGGCTGAAGACGCTGGCGAGGAACTGGCAGCTGGCATCGGCCAAAGGTACGCGGGCCATGCTGGCGATCAACCAGGTCAGCTTCGGATTGCGCCGGCAGGCGCGTTTCACCGCTTCGCGGGAGATATCCAGGGCGTAACCGTCAGCGTTGGGCAATCCTTCGGCGATTTGTGCGGTGTAGTAACCCTCACCACAACCGATATCCAGCCAGCGCTGTGGCGCACGTTCGGCGGCCAGTTCGGCAAGGCGCCTGGCCACCGGTGCGTAATGGCCGGCGTTAAGGAAATCACGGCGCGCTTCGACCATGGCTTGGTTGTCGCCGGGATCGCGGCTGTTCTTGTGCTGCACCGGCAGCAGGTTCAGGTAACCTTGGCGCGCGCGGTCGAAGCGGTGCCCGACGGGGCAGACCACTCCATTGTCGACCGCGCTCAGCGGCGCGGTGCAGATAGGGCAGGTGAGCATCAGGCGAGCAACTTGATCAAGGTCTGGTAGTAGATTTCGGTCAGTACATCGAGGTCGCTGGCGAGCACTCGCTCATTGACCTGATGGATCGTCGCGTTGACCGGGCCCAATTCGACCACTTGGGTGCCCATGGTCGCGATGAAGCGCCCGTCGGACGTGCCGCCGCTGGTGGAAGCCCTGGTTTCACGGCC
Organism: Pseudomonas sp. GW821-FHT07G10; assembly: GCF_059418545.1. Taxonomy (NCBI): domain Bacteria; kingdom Pseudomonadati; phylum Pseudomonadota; class Gammaproteobacteria; order Pseudomonadales; family Pseudomonadaceae; genus Pseudomonas; species Pseudomonas sp. GW821-FHT07G10. Next base: position 202,540 of record NZ_JBWKQB010000004.1, read on the forward strand.
GGTAATGGCCTTGATGCTGTCCGATACGGCATCGAGCAACGCGCCCGGTTCGGTGAGAAACGGCAGACCGGACAGCGCCCACTCCACGTGCCAGTCCAGGCCATGCTTGTCGAGGATATCGGCGACCCGCTGTTGCAGGCCTTCGACGGTCGACTCGGTGGAGAAACGGAAGTTGAACACGGCAACCAGATCACCCGGGATCACGTTGGTCGCACCGGTGCCGGAGTTCAGATTGGAGATCTGGAAGCTGGTAGGCGGGAAGAAGCTGTTGCCATTGTCCCAATGCTCGGCGGCAAGTTCCGCCAGCGCCGGGGCAGCGAGATGGATCGGGTTCTTCGCCAGGTGCGGGTAGGCCACGTGACCTTGCACACCGCGTACGGTGAGCCTGGCTCCGAGGGAGCCGCGCCGACCGTTTTTCACCACATCACCGACCAGGGCGGTGCTCGACGGCTCGCCGACGATGCACCAGTCCAGACGTTCCTTGCGGGCAACGAGGCGCTCGATCACCGCTTTAGTGCCGTGATGAGCCGGGCCTTCTTCGTCACTGGTGATCAGGAAGGCCACCGAGCCTTTGTGATCCGGGTAGTCGCTGACAAACCGCTCGGCCGCCACGGTCATGGCGGCCAGGCTGCCTTTCATGTCGGCCGCGCCACGGCCGCAGAGCATGCCGTGTTCGTCGATCAGTGCGTCGAATGGGTCTGTCTGCCAGGCTTGCACCGGGCCGGTCGGGACCACGTCGGTGTGGCCGGCGAAGCACAGCACCGGGCCTTCGTGTTTGCCGTGGGTCGCCCAAAAGTTATCCACATCCTCGATGCGCATTGGCTCCAGCTTGAAGCCGGCATCGCCCAGGCGCTGCATCATCTGCTTCTGGCAATCGGCGTCGACCGGCGTGACGGAGGGACGGCGGATCAGGTCGATGGCCAGTTGAAGGGTCGGCGAAAGGTCGGCGTGGGCCGTCATGTAATAACTCCGAAAGCATTGGTGTGGGAGCGGGCCGGGCGGCGTTCCGCTTGCCCGCGAAGAACGATGATGAGGTTTGTCTGTTACACCGAGTCGCTTCAATCGCGGGCAAGGGCTCGGCGCCCCCCCTGCTCCTGCGGTCGTGGGACTGGGCGCGCAAAATGGTGGATATCTTAAAGCAAAACGGCGACCAGAGGCCGCCGTTTAGTGGTTTGCGCAGATTTAGGCGGCAGGTGCCGGCTCTGTCTCTGGCGCAGGTTTTGGCAGTGAAGACAGGAACGCCATGATCAGCGCGGCCAGATACGGCAGCGACTGCACCAGCAACATGGTCACCCAGAAGCGCATGTCGTTGCTCGGTATGCCCTGCACCAGGAATATCCCCAGCGCCGCGCCCCACAACAGCAGCATGATGAACATCTCTTCACGGGCTTCCGAGATCGCCACCCAAAAGCCGTGGTTGTCGGCATTTTTCGGCGTACGGAAGAACGGAATACTGCTGGTGAAGAAGCCGTACAGCACCGCCTTGGCAATGGTGTGGGACAACGCCAGACCCGCCAGTGCCGCCGCGAACGCATCCTTCATGTCGACCCCGACCGCACGACGGTAGAGGAAGATGATCTTGCCGACCTTGAACACGAACAACGCCAATGGCGGGATTGCGAAAATCAACAGCGGTGGATCGACCCGTTGCGGCACGATGATCATCGCCGCCGACCACAGCAGAGCGCCGACAGTGAAGAAGATGTTCATGCCGTCCGCGACCCACGGCAACCAACCCGCGAGGAAGTGATAGCGCTGGCCACGGGTCAGTTCGGTGTCTTTACCGCGCAACAGGCTTGCGGTGTGACGCTTGATGATCTGAATCGCTCCGTAGGCCCAGCGGAAACGCTGTTTCTTGAAGTCGATAAAGGTATCGGGCATCAGGCCCTTGCCATAGCTGGTGTGGTAATACGCCGCCGACAGACCTTTTTCGAATATCCGCAGACCCAACTCGGCGTCCTCACAGATGCACCAGTCGGCCCAGCCCAGTTCTTCGAGCACCGAACGGCGGGTCATGGTCATGGTGCCGTGCTGGATGATCGCGTCACGGTCGTTACGGGTGACCATGCCGATGTGGAAGAAGCCTTTGTATTCCGAGTAGCAGAGCTTCTTGAAGGTGCTTTCGTTCTGGTCGCGATAATCCTGCGGTGACTGCACCACGGCGATTTTCGGGTCGGCGAAATGCGGCACCATGTGCTTGAGCCAGTTCGGCTCGACACAGTAATCGGAGTCGATCACCGCGATGACTTCGGCGTCCGGCGCGGTGCGCGGAATCAGGTAATTCAGCGCGCCACCCTTGAAGCCGGCCAGTGGCGCGACGTGGAAGAACTTGAAGCGCGGGCCGAGCGTCTCGCAGTAGGCCTGTACCGGTTCCCAGACTGCCGGGTCCTTGGTGTTGTTGTCGATGATCAGGACTTCGAAGTCCGGATAGTCGAGGTTGGCCAGCGCATCGAGGGTCTGTTTGACCATCTCCGGTGGCTCGTTGTAGCAGGGCACGTGGATCGAGACTTTTGGACGGTAGTCGGAATCGCCCACCACCGGCAGGAATTCGCGCCGGCGTTTGTGGGTCCAGACCGCTTCGGCCAGTTCGTGGGCCTCAGTCAGCAGCACGATAAACACCCCGAGCGCACCGAGGGCGAGCAAGAAACCCACCGTCAGGCTGAACCAGGTGCTGTATTGCTGGCTGTAGTCGTAGCCGATCCACACCAGCACCGAACCGCAAAGGAACGCGACAAAGGTCAGGAAGGTGCGGCCACGCTGACGCAGGGCCGAACCGTCGATCATCAGCAGGGTCAAGGACAACAAGGCCAGGACGACCGAGCCGATGGCCAGTACTCGCCATTGCGGAATCGCAACCACCGGGCCTTCAAAGTTGAATTTCTGCTGACGCGCGGCGTTGTAAACGCCCCAATACGCGCCTACCGAACCTTCGTCGCTGGCTTTCCATGGCTGGTCAAATGCTTCAATCACGAAGTAGTTGAAGCCCTGGCGGTTGAGTTTGTTCACCAGTGTGCGCAGGTAAATAGCCTGGTCAGCCGGGGTCGCATCAGCACCACCGCGCATGCGGCCGTTGCTCGGCCAGCCCACTTCGGACAGCAGCAGAGGTTTTTTCGGGAACATCTTTTTCAGGTCACGGGCACGGTCCAGGACGAACTGACCGGCCTTGTCCATCGGGATGAACTCCCAATAAGGCAGGACGTGGGCCGCGATCAGGTCGACGTGCCTGGCCAGCTCTGGATGTTCTTCCCAGACGTGCCATTGCTCGGACGTGGTGACCGGAACCTTGACGGCCGCGCGCACGCGATCAAGCAGAACGCTCAGTTCCTTGGCGGTGATTTCCTTGCGAAAGATCGCTTCGTTGCCTACGACGACGCGCACAACACTGCGTGAGCTGTTGGCGAGTGCAATGGCACGGGTGATTTCGCGCTCGTTACGCTCTTGATCCGGGCTGATCCAGATCCCCAGGGTTACCCGCAGGCCGAACTCTTCAGCCAGCTTCGGGATGTCCTCAAGCGTGCCGTCGACCGAGTAGGTACGGATGTTGTCGGTCAGCTTGCTCATGATCTCCAGATCACGACGCATTTCATCGTCGGATGGATACTGGTCTTTCTGTGGGTACTGCCCTTGCTGGAACGGCGAGTAAGAAAAACCGGAGATCTGTTCAGGCCAGTTGGGGGCCGTGACCGGGCGATTGATCAGCGCCCAGAAGCCGGTGAATAGCGCGGCGATTGCCAGAACCACCACCAGATTGAGTCCAAATTTACGCGATGACATAGAGATTTCGGGTTCCAAAGGGTGTGGAACGAAGGAACTGTTGGCAGGTGCCAAACGGCGCGCATCCTACACTGACCTTCAACTTACCGTACAGCATGTGAAGAGAAGGTCGCCGTTGGGCAACGGCTCTTCACTTAAGTTCTTATCGGCTGTTTTTGTAGCTCAAATAACCGCGCTGATTAGCCTATTGAAAGAGGCTTGGCCACCGTTCATAGCGCAAAGGTGCTCTTGGCCAGCATCGGCCCTATAATGCGCGCCGGTTTTTGGGGTAATGGTCATGAGTACAGAAGATCCGCGGTTTGCTGGCGTTGCCCGTTTGTACGGCATCGAAGGTCTGGAGCGCTTGCGTGCGGCCCATGTGGCGATCGTCGGGGTCGGCGGAGTTGGCTCCTGGGCGGCGGAAGCCATCGCCCGTTGCGGGGTCGGTGAGATATCGCTGTTCGATCTGGACGATGTTTGTGTCAGCAACAGTAATCGTCAGTTGCACGCATTGGACAGCACCGTCGGTCAGGCCAAGGTCGAGGTGATGGCTGAGCGCTTGCGCGGGATCAACCCAGCCTGCACGGTGCATGCCGTGGCCGACTTCGTCACTCGCGAGACCATGGCCGAGTACATCACAGCAGACATCGATTGCGTAATCGACTGCATCGACAGCGTCAACGCCAAGGCGGCGCTGATCGCCTGGTGCAAACGCCGCAAGATTCAGATAATCACCACCGGCGGCGCCGGGGGGCAGATCGACCCCACGCTGATTCAGGTCTGTGACCTGAACCGTACCTTCAATGACCCTCTGGCATCCAAGGTCCGCTCCACCTTGCGCCGTGATTACGGCTTCTCCCGCACAGTGACCCGCCATTACAGCGTGCCCTGCGTGTTTTCTACGGAACAACTGCGTTACCCGAAACCGGACGGCAGTATTTGCTTGCAGAAGAGTTTTGTCGGCGACGGCGTGAAACTTGACTGCGCGGGCGGTTTTGGCGCCGTGATGATGGTAACGGCGACCTTCGGCATGGTCGCCGCGACCAAGGCTGTGGACAAGATAGTTGCCGGGGTACGGCGGCCGGCGGATCGGGTCAAACCTGCTTGATAGATCGTTCCCATGCTCCGCGTGGGAATGCAGCCCGTGACGCTCTGCGTCACAAGAGCGGACGCAGAGCCTCCATTGAGGCATTCCCTCACAGAGCATGGGAACGATCATCAGTACCCAGCCAACTCCCGCATCCTCTGCAATACGGCATTCAGGCCATTGCTGCGCGATGGTGACAACTGCCGGGCCAGGCCCAACTGGTTGAACCAGTCCGGCAAGTCGATCTGCTGCAAATCCTCTGCAGACAAACCGTTGACCCGTACCAGCAGCAACGCCACCAAGCCACGAATCAACCGCGCATCGCTGCTGGCGGTGAATTGCCAATGGTCGTCCTGCAACGTACCCAGCAACCAAACCTGACTTTCACAGCCCTGCACCCGATTGGCCTCGGTCTTTTCCACATCGCTCAAGGCCGGTAGTCGATCGCCCCACTGCATCAGCAGGCGCGCTCGCTGTTCCCATCCGGCGGCGCTCTGAAAGGTTTCCAGCGCCGTCAGCGCTTCGGCGGGCAAACTCATCGCAACAACTCCAGGGCTTGATCCAGCGCCTCAAAGAAGCGCTCCAGGTCTTCGGAGTCGTTGTACAGTGCCAACGACACCCGAATCGCTCCCGCAAGACCCAAGCCTTTGAGCAACGGCATCGCGCAATGATGGCCGGCGCGTACGGCAATTCCTTGTTCGGTCAGCAAATGCGCGAGGTCAGAGTTGTGCACGCCCTCGACGACAAAGCTGGCCAGCGCTACCTCAGGTTTGCCCAGCAGGCGAACGCCTTTGCGCGCATGCAAACCTTGCAGCAGATAGGCATGCAATGCGGCCTCATGGGCGTTGACCGCATCCAGATCGAGCCCGCTCAGGTAATCGAGGGTCGCACCGAGGCCGATCACACTGGCAATCGGCGGTGTTCCGGCTTCGAAACCGAGCGGGGCGGGTCGGAAGGAGGCGTGCTGGTAGTCCGCGTTTTGCACCATTTCGCCACCGAACTGCCAGTGGCGTAATTGGTGCAGCGCCTCACTGCGGCCGTAGAGCACGCCGAGGCCGTCCGGTCCGTAAAGCTTGTGGCTGGAAAATACATAGAAATCGCAGCCCAAAGCCTGCACATCGTGTCGCCCATGGACAACACCTTGAGCGCCATCGACCACGGTCAAGGCACCATGGGCCTTGGCCATCGCCAAAAGCGCCGGCAACGGCTGCCAGGCGCCGAGTACGTTGGACAACTGGCTGACCGCCAGCAGGCGAGTACGCGGGCCGATCAGGCTTGCCGCGGCATCGAGATCGATCAAGCCGTCGGCGTCCAATGGCAAGACGATCAGCTCAAGGCCGCGACGCAGGGCCAGCTGTTGCCAAGGCAGCAGGTTGGCATGATGTTCCAGGGCGCTGATGACAATTTCATCACCGGCATTGAATTGGTGTTCCAGACCATAGGCCAGGAGGTTCAGCGCGGAGGTCGCGCCGTGGGTAAAGATGATTTGCCCGCTTTCGCCTGCATTGAGCCAATGCGCGACCTTGCTGCGGCTGTCTTCGAACGCCTGAGTGGCGTGGGCGCCGGGCAGGTGTTGGGCTCGATGGACATTGGCCGCACCATTGGCGTAGTAGTGCGTCAGGGCGTCCAGCAGGGCTTGGGGTTTTTGAGTGGTGGCGGCGTTATCCAGATAGGTCTGGTCTTGCCGTTGCAATGCGGCGATGGCCGGGAAGTCGGCGCGCCAGGCAGAGGGCACAAGCATGGTGGTCAAGACTCGTTTGAGCCTGTCGGATGCTGATTATAAACGCCCGACAGGCTCCGTTGGCATCGAGTCGCTGCTTAGTTGTGAGCGTGCAGCGCTTCGTTCAGTTCGATGGCCGACTTGTGGGTTTTGCACTCCACGGCACCGGTCTCCGAATTACGGCGGAACAACAGGTCAGGCTGGCCAGCCAGTTCACGGGCCTTGAGCACCTTGACCAGCTTGTTGTTCTCGTCCAGTAGAGCCACTTTGGTGCCAGCGGTCACGTACAGGCCGGACTCTACGGTGTTGCGATCGCCCAACGGAATGCCGATACCGGCGTTGGCGCCGATCAGGCAGCCTTCGCCGACCTTGATCACGATGTTGCCGCCGCCCGACAGGGTGCCCATGGTCGAGCAACCGCCGCCCAGGTCCGAACCCTTGCCGACGAACACGCCAGCCGAAACGCGACCTTCGATCATGCCCGGGCCTTCGGTGCCGGCGTTGAAGTTGACGAAACCCTCGTGCATCACGGTGGTGCCTTCGCCGATGTAGGCGCCCAGACGAATCCGCGCGCTGTCAGCCAGCCGCACACCGCTCGGTACCACGTAGTCGGTCATTTTCGGGAACTTGTCTACCGAGAATACTTCCAGCAACTCGCCACGCAGACGGGCTTCGAGTTGATGCTCGGCGAGTTCCGCGAGGTCGATCGCACCCTGGCTGGTCCAGGCGACGTTCGGCAGCAGCGGGAAAATGCCGGCCAGGTTCAGGCCGTGAGGCTTGACCAGACGATGGGACAGCAGGTGCAGTTTGAGGTAGGCCTCAGGGGTGGAGCTCAATTGCGCGTCTTCTGCCAGCAACGTGGCGACCAGCGGCTTGTGGCTTTCGGCCAGGCGGGTCAGCAATGCGGCTTGCGCGGCGTCGACGCCTTTGAGTGCTTCAGCCAGTTGCGAAGCCTGGGCAGTGCTGAACGCGATGGCCTGATTACCTTCGGTGTAACCCAGAATCGGGGCAATAGCGGCGACCAGTTCGGCCGACGGATTGAGCAGCGGCTGGGCGTAAAACACTTCCAGCCACGCGCCTTGACGATTCTGGGTGCCGACACCGAAGGCCAGGCTGAACAGGGTAGTGGACATGGGATTACCTCTACAAAATTGAACGGGCTGGCTTACTTGAGCGCTGCCGCGTAGATATCTGGCTTGAAGCCAATCAGGGTTCTGTCACCGAGATCGAGCACCGGGCGCTTGATCATCGAAGGTTGTGCGAGCATCAGTTCGATGGCTTTCGTCTGGTCGAGATCGGCTTTGCGTTCGTCGTCGAGTTTGCGAAAGGTCGTGCCTGCGCGGTTCAACAGCACTTGCCAGCCGTGCTCATCGCACCACTGGGTCAGGTGTTCTCGGTCAATTCCGGCCGCTTTGTAATCATGGAATTCATAGCTGGCAGCGTTTTCATCGAGCCAGGTGCGCGCTTTTTTCATGGTGTCGCAAGCTTTGATGCCGAAAAGGTGCAACGTTTTGCTTGAAGCGGTCAAGGAATTGCCCCCCTTTGGAGATGCTGGAAACGAAAGGTGACGGATTATGCCACGACCGGGCAGGTTCGGCGTCGGCTGCGGCCGAGCTTTGTCGCAATGTATTACAGATTTCCAGGCCCGTTGCGACATTGGTGCGGCGGTCAGCCAGCAGCTTAAACGACTAATGTGGCACTTCAATGGCGAACAGTTGCCAAGCGGGTGCCATTAGCATTCGATTGATTGGCAATCGCGCTTCAGAATCGCTGGTTGCGGCACGGTACCCAGCCCTTGCAATGACGCAGCGCGCGGCCAGCCGGAGGAAGTCTCTGATGTGGTGGTTTGGCTGCTCTCGGGCGACGTGTTGTGAGAGGTGGCAGTTCAAGTGATGCTGTGAAGCTATCGCGAGCAAGCTCGCTCCTGCAAAAAGCGCGATTCATTGCAGGAGCGAGCTTGCTCGCGATCGGCCGCTTACTTGCGACGCTGAATGAAGTCGCGAATCCGCTCGGCGGCTTCAACGCATTCGGCCAGCGGCGCGACCAGTGCCAAACGTACGCGTCCGGCGCCTGGGTTGAAGCCTTTGACTTCACGGGACAGATACGAGCCTGGCACTACGGTTACATGTTCTTCGGCAAACAGCTGGCGGCAGAACTCGGCGTCATCGCCCTCAACATTCGGCCACAGATAGAAGCCACCATCCGGGCACTGCACATCGAGAACCGGGCTCAGAATTTCCAGCACCGCATCGAATTTTTCCCGGTACAGCGTTCGGTTGGCGCGCACGTGCTCTTCGTCGTTCCAGGCCGCGATGCTTGCGAGCTGCGTCTGAACCGGCATGGCGCAACCGTGGTAGGTGCGGTACAGCAGGAAGGCTTTGAGGATCTCGGCGTCACCGGCAACAAAGCCGGAGCGCAGGCCAGGCAGGTTGGAACGTTTGGACAGACTGTGGAATACCACGCAGCGCTTGAAGTCCTTGCGCCCCAGTGCCACGCAGGCGCTGAGCAGGCCGGGCGGTGGCGTCTGTTCATCAAAATACAGTTCGCTGTAGCACTCGTCGGCAGCGATCACGAAGTCGTACTCGTCGGCCAGAGCGATCAGCTTTTTCAGGGTTTGCAGTGGGATCAACGCGCCGGTCGGATTGCCCGGCGAGCACAGGAACAGAATCTGGCAGCGCTGCCAGACATCGGCCGTTACCGCGTCGAAATCCGGATTGAAGCCGTTTTCGTCCAGGCAAGGCAGGTAATGCGGCTTGGCCCCGGCAAGGAAGGCTGCACCTTCATAGATTTGATAGAAGGGGTTCGGGCTGACGATCAGTGCTTCATCGCTGCGGTTGACCACCGTCTGGGTGAAGGCGAACAGCGCCTCGCGCGTACCGTTGACCGGCAGAATATTACGGGCAGGGTCGAGCCAGCCGTCGGGGACGCTGAAGCGACGTTCGCACCAATGAGCAATTGCTTCACGCAGGGCTGCAATACCCAGAGTGGTCGGGTAGACCGCCATCTGATCCAGGTTGCTGGCCAGGGCTTGGGCGACAAAGTCAGGCGAGCGATGTTTAGGCTCGCCGATGGACAGGGCAATCGGGCGTTTACCTGCTGCGGGCTGAACAGTGCCGAGCAGGGCGCGGAGTTTTTCGAACGGGTAGGGCTGCAACTGGTTCAGAGCGTTGTTCATTGCTGGCGGATCTCACTCAAGTCATGGCGCGCGACTAGAAGCTCAGGCGCGACAGTTCGATATTCGGTTCGTGGCTGACGCTCAATTGTTCAACGATGGCGTCCTGCAAGCGGCTGCACAGCTGCGGGTCGGACAACGGTTGGTTGTTTGCGTCGGTGATGAAAAATACGTCTTCCACGCGTTCGCCGAGGGTGGCGATCTTGGCGTTCTGCAGCGACAGATCGAACTCGAGGAAGATTGTCCCGATCCGTGCCAACAAGCCGGGCCGGTCCGGAGCGCTCAGCTCAAGGACAGTCACCGGACGCTGGGCGTCGTTGTGGATGGTGACCTGTGGCGGGAAAGCGAAGTGCTTGAGCTGGCGTGGCACCCGTCGCTGAATGATGGTCGGGTAGTCAGCCGGATTGCGCAGGGCTTCGGTCAGGCCGTCGCGGATCTGTTTGACGCGCAGAGGGTTGTCGCCGATCGAGTCGCCATCGGTGTCGAGCACGATATACGTGTCGAGGGTGAACTGGCTGCTGGAGGTGATGACCCGGGCGTCGTGAATGTTCAGGTTGAGCTGGTCCATTGCCGCCACGGTCACAGCGAAGAAGTCGTGCTGGTCTGGCGCGTAGATGAAGATCTGCGTTCCGCCCTCGAATTCTCGCTGTGTGGTTTCCTTGATCAGCACCAAGGGGCCGCCGTCGGCGGGCTGTTGCAGGATCGCATCGCTGTGCCAGGCTACGTCGCCAGCGGTATGGCGCAGGAAATAGTCGTCGCCCAGTTGTGCCCAGAGCTGTTCGACGTCATCCGGATCGGTGCCGCTGCGTACCAGGATGTCCAGGGCAGCGCTCTGGGTCTGGCGAATCTGCTGTTCACGATCCACCGGATTTTCCAGGCCGCGGCGCAAGGCGCGCTTGGTCTCGGTGTAGAGCTGACGCAGCAGGCTCGCCCGCCAGGAGTTCCACAGGGTCGGATTGGTCGCATTGATGTCGGAGACGGTCAGCACATACAGATAGTCGAGCCGGGTCTGATCGCCAACGATTTGTGCGAAATCGTGGATAACCTGCGGATCGGACAGATCCTTGCGCTGGGCGGTGGTCGACATCACCAGGTGATTCTGCACCAGCCAGACAATCAGTCGGCTGTCCCACTGCGGCAGTTGATGGCGTACGCAGAACGCCTCGGCATCTACTGCGCCAATGTCCGAGTGATCGCCATGCCGACCCTTGCCGATGTCGTGATACAGGCCGGCCAGGTAGATCAACTCGGGTTTTGGCAGCTTGCCCATGAGTTTGCTGGCTAGCGGGAATTTTTCGGAAACCTGGGTGTACTGCAGTTTACGCAGGTGTTTGATCAGGTTCAGGGTATGGGCGTCAACGGTATAGATGTGGAACAGATCGTGCTGCATCTGGCCGACGATAAAGCCGAATTCCGGCAGATAGCGCCCGAGAATGCCATAACGGTTCATTCGCCGCAGATTGCGGTGGACGCCGATCTCGCACTTGAACAATTCGATGAACAGGCTGGTATTGCGGATGTCATGGCGGAATTCGTCGTCAATCAAGTGACGGTTTTCCCTCAGCAAACGGACGGTATCGGCGCGAACTCCTTTAATCTCCGGGTGCTGAGCCATCAGCAGGAAGATCTCCAGCATCGCGAATGGCGTGCGTTTGAAGACATTGACGTTGGTGACTTCGATGTAGCCGTCATGCAGCTGAAAACGCGAGTTAAGCGGCTGCGAGGGCGCTTCATCTTCTGATGCGAGAATGACTTCCTCGAAGTGCTGGATGATCAAGTCGCTGAGCTGGGCAATGCTCATGACCACCCGGTAATACTGCTGCATGAAGCTTTCGATAGCCTGCTTGGCGTCATCCCCCGCGAAGCCCAGCAACCCGGCTATCGAGCGCTGGTGATCGAACAGCAGGCGGTCCTCGGAGCGTCCGGCCAGCATGTGCAAGGCGTAACGGACCTTCCACAGAAATTCCTGGGATGAAGCCAGCAGGGTGTTCTCGCTCTCCACCAGGAAGCCCTCGCCAGCCAGTGCACGCAAGTTCAGCGTGCCGTACTGGCGGCGGGCTACCCAGAGAATTGTCTGGATATCCCGCAGGCCACCGGGGGAGCCTTTGACGTTGGGTTCCAGGTTGTATTCGGTATCGTTGTACTTGTGGTGGCGGGCCTTTTGCTCGGCACGCTTGGCCAGAAAGAAGTCCTTGCTTGGCCACATATGAGCGGTACTGGTGACCTCCAGCATGCGCTGGCGCAAACGCTCGGGGCCAGCAATGGTGCGGCTTTCCATCAGGTTGGTGATGACCGTCAGGTCGGCGCGGGCCTCTTCGGCACATTCATCCACCGAACGCACGCTTTGCCCGACTTCCAGGCCAATATCCCACAGCAACGTCAGAAAACGTTCGATGGAATCGCGGAAAGTCTCGTGATCGGCGCTGTCGAGCAGGATCAGCAGGTCGATGTCGGAGTAAGGGTGCAGCTCGCCGCGACCATAGCCGCCGACCGCGACCAGCGCGATGTCGGCGTCTTCGTTCCAGTTGAACTGCTCCCAGGCCTTTTGCAGGATGTTATCGATGAACCAGGCGCGATCCTCGATCAGTCGACGGATATCCCGACCGGCACGAAAGCGCTCGTCGAGCGCCTCGCGGGCCTGGCGAATAGCTTTCTTGAAGGCCGCAATCGGGCTTGCCTTCAAGGCCAGTTCAGCCTGGAACTGACCGCGGTCGAAGAGTTCGGGATCCACCTGCGGCATCGATTGGCTTTCCTTTCTTTATGTAGGGGCAGAGCAGGACGGATCAGGCCGAAACGCGAGGGATAGTGTCATCGCTGCGCAGGGTGAAGATCTCGTAACCGGTGGCGGTCACCAGCAGCGTGTGTTCCCACTGCGCGGAGAGCTTGCGGTCCTTGGTGATCGCGGTCCAGCCGTCGCCCAATACTTTGGTGTCGGCGCGGCCCTGGTTGATCATTGGCTCGATGGTGAAGGTCATGCCTTCTTTCAGTTCCATTCCGGTGCCGGCACGACCGTAGTGCAGGATCTGCGGCTCTTCGTGAAACACCTTGCCGATGCCGTGGCCACAGAACTCGCGGACCACCGAGAAACCGTTTTTCTCGGCGTGTTTCTGGATGACTTCACCGATGTCGCCAAGGCGGCAGCCGGGTTTGACCAGTTCAATGGCCTTGTACATGCATTCCTGGGTGACTTGCGACAGGCGCTCGGCCCAGACAGGCACGGTGCCAACGTGGAACATCCGGCTGGTGTCGCCGTGATAGCCATCTTTGATGACGGTGACATCGATGTTCAGGGTATCGCCATCCTTGAGTGGTTTCTCATTCGGGATGCCGTGGCAGACCACATGGTTGATCGAGGTGCAGATCGACTTCGGGAAACCCTTGTAATTGAGAGGGGCAGGGATGGCCTTCTGTTCATTGACAATATAGTCGTGGCAGATGCGGTCCAGTTCGTCCGTGGTGACGCCGGGTTTGACGTATTCGGCGATCATTTCCAGCACGTCGGCGGCCAGTTTGCCGGCGACACGCATTTTTGCGATGTCCTCTGGGGTTTTGAGGGTGACGGTCATACAGGCTCTCTAGGCGCTCAATGGCGCTATAAACACGGTAGATGGATTGCGGAACCAAATGTTGCGTCTTCGCAACCCTAAAACGCGATTCTAACAGACGGTCGGTGCAAATCATGAACGTCTTGCCATCGCTTCTCTCTATAGTAATGGTGCATTCTGATCCGATTCCAAGGTCAGGGTAAAAGCTGATGCCTGGAGCGTGTGAATCCTGGTTTCGTTTTTCCCTTTCTTGTGGTATAAAATGCGCCGCTTTCCGGGGATACCTCGAAAAGTTTAAACCCACACACGCGTCGACACGATGACCTGGGTGCCTTCAGCTTGACGCTGCTGGTTGGTCATTGGGATGCGTGGAGGCCTAACCCGACTTATTAAGGAACTATCATGTCCCAAGTCAACATGCGCGATATGCTGAAGGCCGGTGTGCACTTCGGTCACCAAACCCGTTACTGGAACCCGAAAATGGGTAAGTACATTTTCGGCGCGCGGAACAAGATTCACATCATCAACCTTGAAAAAACCCTGCCAATGTTCAACGAAGCTCTGACTTTCGTAGAGCGTCTGGCCCAGGGCAAAAACAAGATTCTGTTCGTCGGCACCAAGCGTTCCGCTGGCAAGATCGTTGCTGAAGAAGCAGCACGTTGCGGTTCGCCGTACGTCGATCACCGCTGGTTGGGCGGCATGCTGACCAACTTCAAAACCATCCGTGCTTCCATCAAGCGTCTGCGTGACCTTGAAGTTCAGGCTGAAGACGGTACTTTCGCCAAGCTGACCAAGAAAGAAGCGCTGATGCGCACTCGCGATCTTGAGAAGCTGGATCGTAGCCTGGGTGGTATCAAGGACATGGGCGGTCTGCCAGACGCACTGTTCGTTATCGACGTTGATCACGAGCGCATCGCGATCACCGAAGCCAACAAACTGGGCATCCCGGTTATCGGCGTTGTCGATACCAACAGCAGCCCGGAAGGCGTTGACTACATCATCCCAGGCAACGATGACGCAATCCGCGCCATCCAGTTGTACATGGGTGCGATGGCTGATGCTGTGATCAAAGGTCGCAACCACGTTGCTGGCGGCACCGAAGTGTTCGTCGAAGACGCTCCAGCAGCAGTAGTTGAAGGCTGAGTAGCTAGCGCTTAGCGTTTACTCAGTACGCAAAAAGGGGGCTTGGCCCCCTTTTTGCCACCTCGAAAATCGTTTGTTGAAAAATGCCCTCTGCAGTTTTTGTCATGAGCGGCGGTTAACAAGTGTTTCGGGAGTAGCGCAAGAATTGAACGCCCGTTCGGTCGGGTGGAATGGTTGAAAACCTATCCAAGAGGAATTTTGAAATGGCAGAGATTACTGCAGCGTTGGTCAAAGAACTGCGCGAGCGTACCGGCGAAGGCATGATGGACTGCAAGAAAGCCTTGACCAAGGCTGGCGGCGACATCGAAAAAGCCATTGATGACATGCGTGCTTCGGGCGCCATCAAGGCAGCCAAAAAAGCAGGCAACGTTGCTGCTGAAGGCGCAATCGCTATCAAGGACAATGGTAAAGCGGCAGTTCTGCTGGAAGTGAACTCGCAGACCGACTTCCTGGCTCTGCAAGACGACTTCAAAGTGTTCGTTGCTGCCAGCGTCGAACAGGCTTTTGCTGACAAACTGACTGATGCTGCTCCGCTGATCGAAGCGCGTGAAGCTGATCGTCTGGTTCTGGTCGGTAAAGTCGGCGAGAACGTCAACATCCGTCGTCTGGTTCGCGTTGAAGGTGACGTGGTCGGTACTTACCTGCACGGTAACAAGATCGGTGTTGCTGTCGTCCTGAAGGGCGGTAACGTTGAACTGGCTAAAGACATCGCGATGCACGTCGCGGCCAGCAACCCTGAGTTCCTGCTGCCGTCGGAAGTTTCCGCTGAAGCCATCGAGCGCGAAAAAGCCGTGTTCATGAGCCTCAACGAAGACAAGATCAAAGGCAAGCCAGCCGAAATCGTTGAAAAAATGGTTGCTGGTCGTATCAGCAAGTTCCTGGCCGAAGCCAGCCTGGTCAACCAGCAGTTCGTCAAGGACCCTGAAGTGACTGTTGGCGACCTGGCCAAGAAAGGCGGCGCTGAAATCGTTTCCTTCACTCGCTTCGCGGTAGGTGAAGGCATCGAGAAGCCAGTAGACAACTTCGCTGAAGAAGTTGCTGCTCAGCTGGCTGCTGCCAAGCAGTAAGACAGTTTTTTAAACTGTCGCCCTGAAGAGGCTGCCCGCTCACGCGCGCAGCCTCTTTTCAAATGGGATGATCAATTTATTTGGCTTCCCTTCGGAACTGGCTTACAAAGCCGTGTTCCGATGGCGTTGTGATAGCGTCCAGTTAGAGTGAACGCAGGCTGCAAACAGCTTGCAAAGAATTTTTAAAATACGCCGCAGGAGAGATTCGCAATGGCTCAGCAGGGCAGTGGTTATCAGGCTCGCTATAAACGCATTCTACTCAAGCTCAGCGGCGAGGCCCTGATGGGCTCGGAAGAGTTCGGGATCGACCCCAAGGTTCTGGATCGCATGGCGCTGGAAGTCGGCCAGCTGGTCGGTATAGGCGTTCAGGTCGGTCTGGTGATTGGCGGTGGCAACCTGTTCCGTGGTGCAGCCCTGAGTGCTGCCGGGATGGATCGGGTTACCGGCGATCACATGGGGATGCTGGCCACTGTGATGAATGCCCTGGCCATGCGTGATGCGCTGGAACGTGCGAATATCTCCGCCATCGTTATGTCGGCTATTTCCATGGTTGGCGTAACCGATCACTATGATCGCCGCAAAGCCATGCGTCACCTGAACGCCAAGGAAGTCGTTATCTTCGCAGCCGGTACCGGCAACCCGTTCTTCACCACGGATTCGGCAGCCTGCCTGCGAGCGATCGAGATCGATGCTGACGTCGTGTTGAAAGCGACCAAGGTTGATGGTGTGTACACCGCTGACCCATTCAAAGACCCGCATGCCGAGAAGTTCGATCATCTGACCTACGATGAAGTGCTGGATCGCAAGCTGGGTGTGATGGATCTGACGGCCATCTGTCTGTGCCGTGATCACAAGATGCCGTTGCGCGTCTTTAACATGAACAAGCCCGGCGCCCTGCTGAATATCGTACATGGCGGCGCTGAAGGAACCCTGATCGAGGAAGGCCAACAATGATCAACGAAATCAAGAAAGACGCTAAAGATCGCATGCAGAAATCTGTGGAATCGCTGGCGCACAACTTCGGCCGTATCCGTACTGGCCAGGCGCACCCAAGCATCCTGGAGGGCGTGATGGTGCCGTACTACGGTGCTGACACCCCGATCAAGCAAGTTGCCAACATCACCGTCAAAGACGCCCGTACCCTGCAAGTTGTTGCCTTCGAGCGCAACATGCTGGGCGCCGTCGACAAGGCAATCGGCAGCGCAGGTCTGAACCTGAACCCGACCAACCTTGGTGAGCTGCTGCTGATCAGCATGCCGGCCCTGACCGAAGAAACCCGTCGCGGTTTCACCAAGCAGGCACGTGATGTGGCTGAAGACGCCCGTGTTGCCGTACGCAACATCCGTCGCGATGCAAACAGCTCGCTGAAAGATCTGGTCAAGGAAAAGGAAATCAGCGAAGACGAAGAGCGTCGTGCCACTGGCGAGATCGACGATCTGACCAAGAAGTTCGTAGCTGAAATCGACGCTAAGTTGGCGGAGAAAGAAAAAGACCTGATGGCCGTATAAGGGTCGCGTTTTCATGGAAAAGACCAAGCAAGCTGTACCGTCTTCGGTGCCGCGTCATGTCGCGATTATCATGGACGGCAATAATCGTTGGGCAAAAAAGCGCTTTATGCCGGGTATTGCCGGGCATAAAGCGGGTGTCGATGCTGTTCGTGCTGTCATCGAGGTGTGTGCCGAGGCCAAGGTCGAAGTGCTGACCTTGTTTGCCTTCTCCAGTGAGAACTGGCAGCGTCCGGCAGACGAAGTCAGTGGCTTGATGGATCTGTTCTTCAGGGCATTGCGTCGTGAGGCCAAGCGCCTCAACGACAACAACATCAGCCTGCGCATCATTGGTGACCGCTCGCGCTTCCATCCGGAGCTGCAGGCGGCCATGCGTGAAGCTGAGGCGATGACAGCGGGCAGCAATCGTTTTATCCTGCAAATCGCTGCCAATTATGGTGGTCAATGGGACATTGCCCAAGCTGCCCAGCGCCTGGCGCGCGAGGTTCAGGCCGGGCATCTGCGACCTGAAGACATTACGCCCGAGTTGTTGCAAACCTGTCTGGCGACTGGCGATCTGCCCTTGCCGGACTTGTGCATTCGTACTGGCGGTGAGCACCGCATCAGCAACTTCCTGTTGTGGCAGTTGGCGTACGCCGAGCTGTATTTCTCCGACCTGTTCTGGCCGGACTTCAAACACGATGCCATGCGTTCTGCGCTGGCCGATTACGCTTCTCGTCAGCGCCGCTTCGGTAAAACGAGCGAGCAGGTCGAGGCTGGAGCCCGGGTTTAATGCTTAAGCAACGAATCATTACTGCGCTGATCCTGCTGCCAATCGCCTTGTGCGGGTTTTTCCTGCTCGAAGGTACGGGCTTTGCTTTGTTCATCGGGCTGGTGGTGACTCTGGGTGCCTGGGAATGGGCTCGATTGGCAGGTTTCACTGCTCAGTCTGCCCGGATTGTTTACGCAACCCTGGTCGCGCTGCTGCTGTTTTTCATGCATGTACTTCCCGGTCTCGCTCCATGGGTGCTGGGTGCTGCTGTTCTCTGGTGGTTACTGGCGACTTTCCTGGTGCTGACTTATCCACGGACCGGTGAGTATTGGGCTAGCGCGGCAAGCAAGTTGGTGATTGGTCTGTTGATCTTGTTGCCTGCCTGGCAAGGTTTGATCCTGATCAAGCAACAACCCTTGGGTAACTGGCTGATCATGGCGGTAATGGTGCTGGTCTGGGGGGCCGATATCGGTGCCTACTTTTCCGGCCGGGCTTTTGGCAAGCGTAAACTGGCTCCGCAAGTCAGTCCGGGCAAGAGCTGGGAAGGGGTTTATGGTGGTTTACTGCTTAGCTTGCTGATCACTGCCGTTGTCGGCTTTGTTCGAGACTGGAGTGGGGTGCAGGTGCTGTTGGGGTTGATCGGCGCGGCGATTGTCGTATCGCTCTCGGTGGTCGGCGATCTGACTGAAAGCATGTTCAAGCGTCAGTCGGGGATCAAGGACAGCAGTAACCTGCTGCCGGGCCATGGCGGTGTGCTGGATCGAATCGACAGTCTGACAGCGGCTATTCCGGTATTTGCTGTCCTGTTGTGGGTGGCTGCACTGTGAGTCGCCCACAACAGATTACCGTTCTGGGGGCGACGGGTTCGATTGGCCTGAGCACCCTGGATGTCATTGCTCGTCATCCCGAGCGCTACCAAGTGTTCGCCTTGAGTGGTTTCAGTCGTTTGAGCGAGCTGCTCGCGTTGTGCGTTCGCCACACGCCGCGCTTCGCAGTCGTTCCTGAGATCGCTGCTGCACGTAGCCTGCAGGACGACTTGCGGGCTGCCGGGCTGAAAACCCGCGTCCTGGTGGGGGAGGAGGGGCTGTGTCAGGTCGCGGCCGATCCTGAAGTCGATGCGGTGATGGCGGCGATTGTCGGGGCAGCGGGGTTGCGTCCGACTTTGGCGGCGGTAGAAGCCGGTAAAAAAATCCTCTTGGCTAATAAAGAGGCGCTGGTGATGTCCGGCGCGTTGTTTATGCAGGCTGTGCGCAAGAGCGGTTCGGTCCTGTTGCCAATCGACAGCGAGCACAACGCGATTTTTCAGTGCATGCCCAGTGACTTTGCTCGCGGGCTTGGTGCTGTCGGGGTTCGGCGGATCCTGCTGACCGCCTCCGGTGGTCCGTTCCGGCAAACACCGTTGTCCGAGCTTGCGGATGTTTCGCCCGAGCAGGCTTGTGCGCACCCCAATTGGTCGATGGGTCGCAAGATCTCGGTTGATTCGGCAAGCATGATGAACAAAGGCCTTGAGTTGATCGAGGCTTGCTGGTTGTTCGATGCCAGGCCTGCCCAGGTCGAAGTGGTCGTTCATCCGCAGAGCGTCATTCATTCGCTGGTCGACTATGTCGATGGCTCGGTGTTGGCGCAATTGGGCAATCCTGATATGCGTACGCCGATTGCCAACGCCCTGGCCTGGCCTGAGCGAATCGACTCCGGGGTGGCGCCTCTTGATCTGTTCTCAATCGCGCGCCTGGACTTCCAGGCTCCCGATGAAGAGCGTTTTCCATGCCTGCGACTCGCGCGTCAGGCGGCGGAGGCGGGTAACAGTGCGCCCGCCACGTTGAATGCTGCAAATGAAGTGGCTGTGGCAGCCTTTCTTGATCGACGCATCCGCTACCCGGAGATCGCGAGTATCATCGAGGAAGTATTAAGCCTCGAGCCTGTGGTTGCCGTCGACGAACTCGACGCGGTGTTCTCGGCGGACGCCAAAGCCCGTACCCTGACCGAGCAATGGCTGAGTCGCCATGGGCGATAAATGTTGCGGCGGATTCGAGTGTATCGGCACTGGATAGGAATGCGGAGAAAGTAGATGAGCGCGCTCTATATGATTTTCGGCACCCTGGTTGCTCTGGGCGTGCTGGTCACCTTCCATGAATTCGGCCATTTTTGGGTGGCGCGCCGCTGTGGCGTCAAGGTTCTGCGTTTCTCTGTGGGCTTCGGTATGCCCCTGCTGCGTTGGCATGATCGCCGCGGTACGGAGTTCGTGATCGCTGCCATCCCGTTGGGTGGCTATGTGAAGATGCTCGATGAGCGCGAAGGTGAAGTGCCGGCTGATCAGCTCGATCAAGCCTTCAATCGCAAGACTGTTCGCCAGCGTATCGCTATCGTCGTGGCCGGTCCTGTTGCCAATTTTCTGCTGGCTCTGGTGTTTTTCTGGGCGTTGGCGATGCTCGGTAGCGAGCAGGTGCGTCCGGTCATCGGTGCGGTTGAGGTCGGTAGTCTTGCTGCAAGGGCCGGCTTGAGCCCAGGTCAGGAAATCGTTGCGATCGATGGTGAGCCGACTTCTGGTTGGGCGGCCGTCAATCTGCAACTGGTGAGCCGATTGGGTGAAAGTGGCTCCTTGCAGTTGCTGATGCGCGAACAGGGCTCGACTGTCGACTCACCTCATGAGCTGATGCTGGATCATTGGCTTAAAGGTGTTGATGAGCCCGATCCGATTCACGCGCTGGGGATTCGCCCTTGGCGTCCAGCGTTGCCGCCGGTGCTGGCCGAGCTTGATCCCAAAGGGCCTGCGCAGGCTGCCGGCCTGAAGATGGGCGACCGTCTGCTGGCGCTCGATGGTCAGGCGTTGAGCGATTGGCAGCAAGTCGTTGATTTGGTCCGTGTACGGCCTGATACCAAAATTATGCTGCATGTTGAGCGTGATGGTGCTCAAATCGACGTCCCTGTGACCTTGGCTGCCCGTGGCAAGTCGAAAGTCGCGAGCGGTTATCTGGGGGCCGGGGTAAAGGCTGTCGATTGGCCACCAAGCATGATTCATGAGGTCAGCTTCGGTCCGCTGGCTGCGATCGGCGAGGGTGCCCGGCGGACCTGGACCATGAGTGTGCTGACCCTTGATTCACTAAAGAAAATGTTGTTCGGCGAGCTCTCGGTAAAAAACTTGAGTGGACCGATAACCATTGCTAAAGTGGCGGGCGCTTCTGCCCAGTCGGGTGTCGCTGATTTCTTGAATTTCCTTGCTTATCTGAGTATTAGCCTGGGAGTTCTCAATCTGTTGCCCATTCCTGTACTGGATGGGGGGCATTTGTTGTTTTATCTGATTGAGTGGGCGCGTGGTCGCCCCTTGTCGGATCGGGTGCAGGGTTGGGGGATGCAGATCGGTATCAGTTTGGTGGTCGGGGTGATGTTGCTTGCTCTGCTCAACGATCTGGGTCGACTGTAACGCTTCGCTGAATTGCGAATCTGCCGCATTTTGCGGCAGTTTGTTTATTGCCAGTTGGAATAAGAAAGGACTTCATGAAACGTCTGCTGCTAACTGCGGTTCTCACCGTATTGATGATCGCCGAAGTTCACGCCGAGTCCTTCACTATCTCCGATATTCGCGTCAATGGCCTCCAGCGGGTGTCCGCGGGTAGCGTCTTTGGTGCCTTGCCGTTGAACGTTGGTGAACAGGCGGATGATCGTCGCCTGGCGGAATCCACTCGTGCATTGTTCAAAACCGGTTACTTTCAAGATATCCAGCTGGGCCGCGATGGCAATGTCTTGGTCATCACTGTAGTCGAGCGTCCATCTGTTGCCAGTATCGAGATCGACGGAAACAAGGCGATCTCCACTGAAGACCTGATGAAAGGCCTCAAACAATCCGGTCTGTCCGAAGGCGAGATCTTCCAGCGTGCGACCCTTGAGGGCGTGCGTAACGAACTGCAGCGTCAATATGTTGCTCAGGGCCGCTACTCGGCGACCGTCGACACCGAAGTGGTGCCGCAGCCGCGTAACCGTGTTGCCTTGAAGGTCAATATCAACGAAGGCACTGTCGCCGCTATCCAGCACATCAACGTGGTGGGTAACACGGTCTTCCCTGACGAAGATCTCATCGACCTGTTCGAACTGAAAACCTCTAACTGGCTGTCGTTCTTCAAGAACGATGACAAGTACGCTCGTGAAAAATTGTCCGGTGACCTGGAGCGCCTGCGTTCCTACTACCTGGATCGTGGCTATATCAACATGGATATCGCTTCGACCCAGGTTTCGATCACCCCGGACAAGAAACACGTCTACATCACCGTCAACGTTAACGAAGGTGAGAAGTACAGCGTTCGTGACGTCAAGCTGAGCGGTGACTTGAAAGTGCCTGAAGACCAGGTCAAGTCGTTGCTGCTGGTACAGAAAGGTCAGGTTTTCTCGCGCAAACTGATGACCACCACGTCTGAATTGATCACCCGTCGTCTGGGTAACGAAGGCTATACCTTCGCCAACGTCAACGGCGTGCCGCAGCCCCATGAAGAAGATCACACCGTAGATATCACTTTCATGGTCGATCCTGGCAAGCGCGCCTACGTAAACCGCATCAACTTCCGTGGCAATACCAAGTCGGAAGACGAAGTACTGCGTCGTGAAATGCGTCAGATGGAAGGAGGCTGGGCGTCAACCTACCTGATCGACCAGTCCAAGACCCGTCTGGAACGTCTGGGCTTCTTCAAGGAGGTCAACGTCGAGACGCCGGCTGTACCGGGTGTCGATGACCAGGTTGACGTGAACTACGCCGTTGAAGAGCAAGCGTCCGGTTCGATCACCGCCAGCGTCGGTTTTGCTCAGAGCGCCGGTCTGATCCTCGGTGGCTCGATTACCCAGAACAACTTCCTGGGTACCGGTAACAAGGTCAGCATCGGCTTGACCCGTAGCCAGTACCAGAGCCGTTATAACTTCGGTTATGTCGACCCCTACTGGACTGCTGACGGCGTCAGCCTGGGTTACAACGCTTTCTATCGCACCACTGACTACAAAAACCTTGATGTCAACGTCGCGAGCTATGCCGTAGACAGCCTGGGCGCAGGTGTCAGCGTTGGTTACCCGATCAGTGAAACTTCGCGTCTGACCTTTGGTCTGACGGCACAGCAAGACAAGATCAAGACCGGTCAGTTCACCGTTGACGAGATTTTTGACTTCGTTAACCGTGAAGGTGACCAGTACCTGAACTTCAAGGCTTCGGCCGGTTGGTCCGAGTCGACTCTGAACAAAGGCGTGCTGGCGACCCGTGGTCATTCCCAGAGCCTGGTTCTGGAAGCAACGACCCCTGGCAGCGATCTCTCGTTCTTCAAGCTCGATTACCGTGGTCAGCTGTTCCAGCCGTTGACTGATAACTACACCATGCGTCTGCACACTGAGCTGGGCTATGGTGATGGTTACGGTTCGACCAATAGCCTGCCGTTCTACGAGAACTACTTTGCAGGTGGTTTCAACTCGGTTCGCGGCTTCAAGGACAGCACTCTCGGGCCTCGCAGTACGCCGAGTCGTGGCGTTAACCCGGGAACTACCGTCGACCCGGACCAGAATGCGCTGCCGTTTGGTGGTAACGTCCTGATTCAGGGTGGTGTAGAGGTTCTGTTCCCTCTGCCGTTCGTGAAAGATCAGCGTTCCTTGCGCACGTCGGTATTCTGGGACGTGGGTAACGTGTTCGACTCGACTTGCACGCAGAGCACTAACGCCGATGGTTCGAAGTCTAAAACGCAGTGCAACGAGGTCAGTCTGAGCAATATGGCCAGTTCGGTGGGCGTTGGTGTGACATGGGTTACTGCCCTTGGTCCGTTGAGTTTCGCATTGGCAATGCCGGTCAAGAAACCGGACAGCAATGCTGAGACCCAGGTATTCCAATTCTCCCTCGGTCAGACGTTCTAATCGTCTGATCCAAGATAACGACAATGGTTTTTGTAGGAGTGCATCGTGCGTAAGTTGACTCAATTGGTTCTCCTGGCGACTGTCCTGGTAGCGACCCCGGCATTTGCCGAAATGAAAATTGCGGTACTGAACTATCAAATGGCTCTGCTGGAGTCTGACGCCGCGAAGAAATACGCTGTGGATGCCGAGAAGAAGTTCGGTCCACAACTGACCAAGCTAAAGGCTCTTGAAAGCAGCGCCAAAGGCATCCAGGATCGTCTGGTCAGTGGTGGCGACAAAATGCAGCAAGGCGAACGTGAGCGCCTTGAACTCGAGTTCAAGCAAAAGGCCCGTGACTTCCAGTTCCAGTCCAAGGAACTGAACGAAGCCAAAGCCGTTGCCGACCGTGAAATGCTGAAACAGCTCAAGCCGAAACTGGATAGCGCTGTGGAAGAAGTCATCAAGAAAGGTGCTTTTGACCTGGTCTTCGAGCGTGGCGCAGTGATCGATGTCAAACCTCAGTACGACATCACTCGCCAGGTTATCGAGCGCATGAATCAGCTGAAGTAATCCATGACTGCGACTATAAAGCTCGGCCAGTTGGCCGAGTTCCTCGGCGCCACGCTACGTGGTTCCGCGGAGAAAGAAATTACTGGGCTAGCCACCTTGCAGGAGGCTGGCCCAGCTCAGTTGAGCTTTCTGGCAAATCCCCAATACCGTAAATATCTGGTCGGCAGCCAGGCTGCAGCCGTGTTGCTGAAGGCCGCTGACGCTGAAGGTTTTGCCGGTGATGCGCTGGTTGTAGCTGATCCATACCTTGCGTACGCGCGGATTTCCCATCTGTTCGATCCCAAGCCTAAAGCCAGTGCCGGTATTCATCCGACTGCGGTTGTGGCTGAGGATGCGGTGGTCGATCCGGCTGCGAGCATTGGTGCATTTGCCGTGATCGAAAGCGCCGCGCGCATTGCCGCTGGTGTCACGGTCGGCGCTCACTGCTTTGTTGGTGCTCGCTCTGAAATCGGTGAAGACGGTTGGCTGGCTCCTCGAGTGACGCTTTATCACGACGTACGGATCGGAAAACGCGTGGTGATTCAGTCCGGCGCTGTCATTGGTGGTGAAGGTTTTGGCTTCGCCAATGAAAAAGGTGTCTGGCAGAAGATTGCCCAGATCGGCGGCGTGTTGGTCGGTGACGATGTGGAGATCGGCGTGAACACTGCCATCGACCGCGGTGCGCTGGCCGATACCGTGATCGGTAATGGCGTGAAACTGGATAACCAGATTCAGATCGCCCACAACGTGCAGGTCGGTGATCACACCGCCATGGCGGCGTGCGTGGGGATCTCCGGCAGTACCAAAATCGGCAAGCACTGCATGCTCGCCGGTGGTGTCGGTCTGGTTGGGCACATTGATATTTGCGACAACGTTTTCCTGACCGGAATGACCATGGTGACTCACTCGATTACAGAGCCGGGCTCCTATTCTTCCGGTACGGCGATGCAGCCTGCTGCCGAATGGCGCAAAAGCGCGGCACGCATTCGTCAGCTCGACGATATAGCGCGGCGCCTGCGGCAATTGGAAAAGCGTGTAGGTGACGTGACCCCTGGCGGTAATGCTTCATCAGATGGCTGAAACCATTTCCATATCAAGTGTGCACAGCCGCTAGACTGCCTCCTTGATTTGCTAGAGGAGTGCGCGTCAGTCGCGCGCTCCCAATCTTTACTACAGGCTTCCCCCCGAAATGATGGACATCAACGAGATTCGCGAATACCTGCCTCACCGTTACCCTTTCCTGTTGGTGGACCGGGTAGTGGATCTGGATGTTGAAGGCAAGTGCATTCGTGCCTACAAGAATGTCAGCATCAACGAACCATTCTTCAATGGTCACTTTCCGGCACATCCGATCATGCCGGGCGTGCTGATTATCGAGGCGATGGCTCAGGCTGCCGGAATCCTTGGTTTCAAGATGCTGGATGTGAAACCGGCCGATGGCACCCTTTACTATTTCGTCGGTTCCGACAAGCTGCGCTTCCGCCAGCCGGTACTGCCAGGTGATCAGTTGATTCTTGAAGCCAGGTTCTTGAGCTGCAAGCGTCAGATCTGGAAGTTTGAATGCCAGGCTTCGGTCGATGGCAAGCCGGTCTGCTCCGCCGAGATCATTTGCGCGGAACGCAAACTATGAGTTTGATTGACCCTCGCGCAATCATCGATCCGACGGCCGTTCTGGCCGACGACGTCGAGGTCGGCCCCTGGTCGATCATCGGCGCTGGTGTGGAAATCGGCGAGGGTACAGTGATCGGGCCACATGTGATTCTCAAAGGCCCGACCCGAATCGGTAAGCAAAACCGCATCTACCAGTTTTCCTCGGTAGGTGAGGACACGCCCGATCTCAAATACAAAGGTGAAGAAACACGTCTGGTGATCGGCGACCATAACGTCATCCGTGAAGGCGTAACCATTCACCGTGGGACCATTCAGGATCGTGCCGAAACGACCCTGGGCGATCACAATCTGATCATGGCCTATGCGCACATCGGCCACGACAGTGTCATCGGCAACCATTGCATTCTGGTCAACAACACCGCGTTGGCCGGTCATGTGCACGTTGAAGACTGGGCGATTCTCTCCGGCTTTACCCTGGTTCATCAGTACTGCCATATCGGCGCTCACAGCTTTTCTGGCATGGGTACCGCTATCGGCAAGGATGTTCCGGCCTACGTCACGGTGTTCGGCAACCCTGCCGAGGCGCGCAGCATGAACTTCGAAGGCATGCGCCGTCGTGGTTTCAGCGACGACGCGATCCACGCTCTGCGTCGCGCCTACAAGGTGGTTTACCGTCAGGGGCTGACTGTCGATCAGGCACTTGCCGAGCTGGCCGAGCCGTCCGCACAGTTTCCGGAAGTCGCGGTTTTCCGTGATTCTATCCAGTCTTCGACTCGCGGCATTACTCGTTAATCATGGCCACTTTGCGTGTTGCACTGGTGGCGGGCGAGGCCTCCGGCGATATCTTGGGCGCTGGCTTGATGCGCGCCCTCAAGGCACAACATCCTGCGGTTGAGTTTATCGGTGTCGGCGGACCGCTGATGCAGGCCGAAGGCTTGACTTCCTATTTCCCGATGGAGCGTCTGGCCGTCATGGGGCTGGTTGAGGTTCTGGGGCGTTTGCGTGAGCTGCTGGCTCGACGCAAGAAGCTTATTCAGACCTTGATCGCGGAGAAGCCGGACGTATTCATCGGTATCGATGCGCCGGATTTCACGCTGAATATCGAACTCAAACTGCGGCAGGCCGGGATCAAGACCGTGCACTACGTCAGCCCGTCTGTCTGGGCCTGGCGTCAGAAGCGCGTGCTGAAGATTCGTGAAGGCTGCGATCTGATGCTGACGCTGTTTCCGTTCGAGGCGAAATTCTACGAAGAGAAGGGCGTGCCGGTACGTTTTGTCGGTCACTCCCTGGCCGATGCGATCCCGCTTGAGGCAGATCGCGCCGCAGTCCGTGCAGAGCTGGGGTTGCCTGATGGACCCCTGGTTGCCTTGATGCCCGGTAGTCGCGGTGGCGAGGTCGGTCGTCTGGGAGGTTTGTTTCTTGACACCGCCGAGCGTCTGCGTGCCTTGCGTCCAGGCGTGCGTTTTGTCATGCCATGCGCCAGTCCTGAGCGCCGTGTGCAGCTCGAAGAGTTGCTGGCAGGCCGCGACTTGCCGTTGACCCTGCTCGACGGACGTTCCCATCAGGCTCTCGCTGCCTGTGACGCAGTGTTGATTGCCTCCGGCACCGCGACCCTGGAAGCCCTGCTGTACAAGCGGCCGATGGTGGTCGCTTATCGCCTGGCGCCGCTGACGTTCTGGATTCTCAAACGCATGGTAAAAAGCCCCTATATATCTCTGCCGAACTTGCTGGCGCAGCGTTTGCTGGTGCCCGAGTTGTTGCAGGACGATGCAACTGCCGAGGCGCTGGCGCAGACGGTGTTGC
This sequence comes from Pseudomonas sp. GW821-FHT07G10, assembly GCF_059418545.1. Lineage (NCBI taxonomy): Bacteria > Pseudomonadati > Pseudomonadota > Gammaproteobacteria > Pseudomonadales > Pseudomonadaceae > Pseudomonas > Pseudomonas sp. GW821-FHT07G10. The sequence continues at coordinate 230,099 of NZ_JBWKQB010000004.1, forward strand.
CATTGATCGACGGCGGCGAAGAACAAACCCGTGGTTTTGACGAGATTCATCGGACCTTGCGTCGCGATGCCTCGAATCAGGCCGCCGAAGCGGTATTGAACCTGATCGGCAAACCAGTATGAGTGGTGTAAAGATGCAAATGGGTCTGGATTTCACCTTGGTTGCCGACGCTGAAGACCTGGTTGCCGGTGTTGATGAAGTCGGACGCGGGCCTTTATGCGGTGCTGTGGTGACCGCGGCGGTGATTCTCGATCCGAATCGGCCGATTCTCGGGCTCAACGATTCGAAAAAGCTCACCGAAGCCCGTCGCGAAAAGCTGTATGACGAGATCTGTGAAAAGGCCCTGAGCTGGTGCATTGCCCGGGCTGAAGTTGAAGAAATCGACGAGCTGAATATCTTGCACGCCACCATGCTGGCCATGCAGCGCGCAGTGGAAGGGCTAAGCATCACCCCCAAACTGGCGATGATCGACGGCAACCGCTGCCCGAAGCTGGCGATGCCGGCTGAAGCGGTGGTCAAGGGTGATAGCAAGGTCCCGGCGATTGCCGCAGCCTCGATTCTGGCAAAGGTTAGCCGTGACCGTGAAATGGCTGCTTTCGAATTGATTTATCCTGGCTACGGCATTGGCGGGCACAAAGGCTACCCGACTCCCGTACATCTGGAGGCCTTGGCCCGCTTGGGTCCGACGCCGATTCACCGACGCTCGTTCGCGCCTGTGCGTCTGGCGTATGAGGCGCTGGAAGGGTTGACTGAGGTTTAGTCAACAGGCTGATGTTTTGCTCAGGGCCCGGTACAATCCGGGCCTTGTTGTCTTCACGCTTATGACAGGATCACTATGCCGGCTTCATTCGTTCACCTACGCCTGCACACTGAATATTCCCTGGTCGACGGTCTGGTGCGGATCAAACCGCTGGTCAAGACGCTGGTCGGCATGAACATGCCTGCCGTGGCAGTCACCGACCAGAACAACATGTGTTCCCTGGTCAAGTTTTACAAGGCAGCCATGGGCGCCGGGATCAAGCCGATCTGCGGTGCTGACCTGTGGCTGTCGAACAAGGATCCTGAAAACCCGCTCAGCCGCATTAGCCTGTTGGCAATGAATGGCGTCGGTTATCGCAATCTCACCGAGTTGATCTCCCGCGGCTTTATCGATGGTCAGCGCAATGGCCAGATTATCATCGAGCGCGAGTGGGTGGCCGAGGCCAGCGAAGGCTTGATCATGCTGTCGGCGGCGAAGGAGGGCGAGATTGGTATCGCTCTGCTTGGCGGCAATCCGGATGAGGCCGAGACGCTGGCCCGTGAATGGATGGCGGTGTTCCCGGATCGTTTCTATCTGGAAGTACAGCGCACCAATCGCCCGAATGACGAAGAGCAACTGCACGGTGCCGTCGCCCTGGCCGAGAAGATCGGCGCGCCATTGGTAGCGACCAACGACGTGCGCTTCCTCAAGCGCGAAGACTTCGAAGCCCACGAAACCCGCGTCTGCATCGGCGAAGGCCGCGCCCTCGACGATCCGCGCCGTTCGAAGAACTACAGCGACCAGCAGTACCTCAAAAGCGCCGATGAAATGGCTGAGTTGTTCAGCGACTTGCCTGAAGCGCTGGAAAACTCGGTCGAGATCGCCAAGCGCTGCAACATCGAAGTGAAGCTGGGCAAGCACTTCCTGCCCAACTTCCCGATTCCCGATGGCATGACCATCGATGAGTATTTCCGCAAGGTCTCGTTCGACGGCCTGGAGGAGCGGTTGTCCGTCCTGCTGCCCAAGGACACTACCGAAGATTATGAGGCCAGGCGCCAGGTCTACGTCGACCGGTTGAATTTCGAGCTGGATATCATCATCCAGATGGGTTTCCCCGGTTACTTCCTGATCGTTATGGACTTTATCCAGTGGGCCAAGAGTAACGGTGTGCCGGTCGGTCCGGGTCGAGGGTCAGGTGCCGGATCGCTGGTGGCTTATGTGCAGAAGATCACCGACCTTGACCCGTTGGAATATGACCTGCTGTTCGAGCGATTCCTTAACCCGGAACGAGTTTCCATGCCCGACTTCGACGTCGACTTCTGCATGGATGGTCGTGATCGCGTAATTGAATATGTGGCCGAGAAATATGGTCGCAACGCGGTAAGCCAGATCATTACCTTCGGCTCCATGGCAGCGAAAGCTGTGATTCGTGACGTGGCACGGGTGCAAGGCAAGTCCTACGGCTTGGCGGATCGGCTGTCGAAGATGATTCCCTTCGAAGTCGGCATGACCCTGGAAAAAGCCTACGAGCAGGAAGAAATCCTCCGGGACTTCATCAAGATCGATGAAGAGGCCGCGGAAATCTGGGAGATGGCGCGCAAGCTTGAAGGTGTTGTGCGTAACGTGGGCAAGCACGCCGGTGGCGTGGTTATCGCACCGACCAAACTCACCGACTTCTCGCCGATCTATTGCGATGAGGAAGGCGACGGTCTGGTAACCCAGTTCGACAAGGACGACGTCGAGGCCGCCGGTCTGGTGAAGTTCGACTTCCTGGGGCTGCGGACCCTGACCATCATCGATTGGGCGCTGAAAACCATCAACCGCGACCGCGCCAAGGTCAACGAGCCGCCGCTGGATATTGCGTTTATTCCGCTGGACGACAAGCCGACCTACACGCTGCTGCAAAAAGCTGAAACCACTGCGGTTTTCCAGCTCGAGTCGCGCGGCATGAAAGAGCTGATCAAAAAGCTCAAGCCCGACTGCCTGGAGGACTTGATCGCACTGGTGGCGTTGTTCCGTCCGGGTCCGCTGCAATCGGGCATGGTGGATGACTTCATCAACCGTAAGCACGGTCGCGCCGAACTCGCCTACCCTCACTCCGATTACCAGTACGAAGGCTTGAAGCCAGTATTGGCGCCGACCTACGGCATCATCCTGTATCAGGAACAGGTGATGCAGATTGCGCAGGTCATGGCCGGTTACACCCTTGGTGGTGCGGACATGCTGCGTCGAGCCATGGGTAAGAAAAAGCCCGAGGAAATGGCCAAGCAGCGCGGCGGTTTCATTGAAGGTTGCGCGACCAATAATATCGATGCCGACCTTGCCGGTAACATCTTCGACCTGGTAGAGAAATTTGCCGGTTATGGCTTCAACAAATCCCACTCGGCCGCCTATGGGCTGGTCTCGTACCAGACGGCATGGCTGAAGACTCACTACCCGGCACCGTTCATGGCCGCGGTACTTTCTGCGGATATGCACAACACCGACAAGGTCGTGACCTTGATCGAAGAAGTGCGCACCATGAAGCTGCGCCTCGACGCGCCGGATGTGAATACCTCCGAATTCAAGTTTACGGTGAACGACGAAGGTCGCATCGTTTACGGCCTCGGTGCGATCAAGGGTGTTGGTGAAGGTCCGGTGGAAGCCATCACCGAGGCGCGTCAGGAGGGGCCGTTCAAGGACCTGTTCGATTTCTGCGCCCGGGTTGACCTCAAACGCATCAACAAGCGCACGCTGGACGGTTTGATCCGCAGCGGCGCGCTGGATCGCCTCGGTCCGTACTTCCATGACGAGCCGAAAGCCTATCAGGCCGGCATCGACCAGAACCGTGCGGTATTGCTGGCGGCAATGGAGGAGGCGATCAAGGCCGCCGAACAAACCGCTCGCACCCATGACAGCGGTCATGCGGACCTGTTTGGCGGCCTGTTCGTCGAAGAAGACGCCGACGTCTACGCCAGCCACCGCAAGGCCAAGGAATTGACGCTCAAGGATCGTCTGCGCGGGGAGAAGGAAACCCTCGGCCTGTACCTCACCGGTCACCCGATCGATGAATACGAGGGTGAAATCCGACGCTTTGCCCGTCAGCGCATCATCGACCTGAAGCCGGCTCGGGATACTCAGACCGTCGCGGGCATGATCATCGCACTGCGGGTGATGAAGAACAAAAAGGGCGACAAGATGGGTTTCATTACCCTCGACGATCGCTCGGCGCGCATCGAAGCGTCGCTGTTTGCCGAGGCGTTCCACTCGGCACAGTCCTTGTTGCAGACCGATGCGATGGTGGTGGTCGAAGGTGAAGTCAGCAACGACGACTTCTCCGGCGGCCTGCGCCTGCGAGTCAAGCGGGTAATGAGCATGGAAGATGCTCGCACCAACCTGGCCGAAAGCCTGCGCCTGAAGGTGCACACCGAGGCCTTGAAAGGTGATCGGCTTCGCTGGCTGGGCGAGTTGTTCAAGCGTCATCGCGGGGCGTGCCCGATTACCGTGGAGTACACCGGCCCGGACGCCAGGGCGTTGCTGCAGTTTGGCGAAACCTGGCGAATCGACCCGGCAGACAGCTTGATTCAAGCCCTGCGTGACCAGTTCGGGCGAGACAACGTCTTCCTCCAATACCGTTGACGGTGAGGTGCCGCTCTTTGTCATTTGAGCACGCCCTGATCTCGACCAAATTTTTAATCTCGACCTGAACGCGCCTCTCCCTTAAGGTAGGGCGCGAATAGACAACTGGCCGGCCCAAGCTCTCTTGGACGTCGACCCAAGACGGACGCCTATGAACCCGAATTTTCTTGATTTCGAACAGCCGATCGCCGACCTGCAAGCCAAGATCGAAGAGTTGCGCTTGGTCGGTAATGACAATTCGCTGAATATCGGCGATGAAATCTCTCGTCTGCAAGACAAGAGCAGCACACTGACCGAGGACATCTTCGGCAAGCTGACCAGCTGGCAGATCGCGCGCCTGGCGCGTCACCCGCGTCGCCCGTATACCCTCGACTACATCGAACACATTTTCACCGAGTTCGATGAGCTGCACGGCGATCGGCACTTCTCCGATGACGCTGCCATTGTCGGTGGTGTTGCCCGTCTGGACGACCAGCCGGTGATGATCATCGGTCACCAGAAAGGCCGCGAAGTGCGCGAGAAAGTTCGCCGCAACTTTGGCATGCCACGTCCGGAAGGCTATCGTAAGGCCTGCCGTCTGATGGAAATGGCCGAACGCTTCAAGATGCCGATCCTGACCTTCATCGACACTCCGGGCGCATACCCTGGCATCGACGCTGAAGAGCGTAACCAGAGCGAAGCGATTGCCTGGAACCTGCGCGTCATGGCACGCCTGAAAACCCCAATCATCGCCACCGTGATCGGTGAGGGTGGTTCCGGTGGTGCGCTGGCGATTGGTGTCTGCGATCAGCTGAACATGCTGCAATACTCGACTTACGCGGTTATCTCTCCGGAAGGTTGCGCCTCGATTCTGTGGAAAACTGCCGAGAAGGCACCGGATGCGGCTGAAGCCATGGGCATTACTGCCGAGCGCCTCAAAGGCCTGGGTATTGTCGACAAGGTTATCAATGAGCCGTTGGGTGGTGCGCACCGTGATCCGGCTGGCGCAGCAGCGTCGATCCGTGCCGAACTCAGCTCGCAACTGGCGATGTTGAAGAAGCTGGATAACGACAAGCTGTTGGCTCGTCGCTACGAGCGTCTGATGAGCTACGGTCTCTGATTTGACGCTGATCTACTGTAGGAGCGAGCCGTGCGGCGATCGGACTTGCCCGCGATAGAGGCGCCTCGGTCAATCTGACTGACCGCGTTATCGTTCATCGCGAGCAAGCTCGGCTCCTACAGGTTTTGGTGCGTTCATGACTCTTTGCGCAACACTTCTCAAGCAACTTGCCCCCTGGCGCAACGCCTGGACCTGGCGCATCGCCTTCTCCGGCGGGCTCGACTCCACCGTTCTGCTGCATCTGCTCGCGCAACTCGCTAAAACCGAATCCCTGCCGACACTCTCTGCCATCCATGTCCATCATGGCCTTCAGGCTGTGGCCGATGCGTGGCCGGAACATTGTCAGGCGGTCTGTGATGCGTTGGGCGTGCCGCTGCAGGTGATTCGCGTCGAGGTCCGGCCTGGCGCCAGTCTTGAGCGTGCCGCCCGGGATGCGCGTTATGGCGCCTTCATCGCGGCGACCGGGGCCAATGAATTGCTGTTGACCGCTCAGCACCGCGACGATCAGGCTGAAACACTGCTTTTCCGTTTGTTGCGTGGGGCAGGGGTGAGAGGGTTGTCGGCGATGCCCGAACAGCGCCCGCTGGGGCACGGACATTTGCTGCGACCACTGCTCCATGTGTCGCGGGCCGAGTTGGAGGCTTATGCCGCTGAACATCAGTTGAACTGGATCGAAGATCCCTCGAATGATGATCGGCAGTTCTCCCGCAATTATTTGCGCCATCAGGTGTTCCCGGTACTGACCGAGCGCTGGCCACAGGCGGTGACGACCATCGCTCGCAGTGCTGCGCATCTTAGTGAGGCGCAAGGGCTGCTCGATGAGCTGGCTGAAATGGATCTCGCTAATGCCTGCACTGTCAGCGAGTTCGATTGGCTGGGATTACCGTCGCTGGCGTTGGCCCCCCTGGAAAATCTGTCGTTGGCTCGCCAGCGCAATGCCTTGAGTCACTGGCTGGCCGCGTGGACCCTTTTGCCTGATAGCGACCACTGGTCGGGCTGGCAGGCCTTGCGCGACGCTGCGGGCGATGCAAGGCCCATCTGGTGTCTGGCAGACGGAGAGTTGCATCGGGCCGCAGGGCGAATCTGGTGGCTGTCTGGCAGTTGGCTGCGAGCTCCGGAACCGGCTCCAATCTGGACGGATCCGGCCTCGGCTTTGCTGTTGCCCGATAACGGTAGGCTGAGATTCAGTGGTCAAATCCCCGAAGGGCCATTACACGTTCATTACCGTCAGGGCGGTGAAGTCATGCACCTGCCGGGGCGTGGTCACCGGGACCTGAAGCGCTTGCTCAACGAAAGCCGCCTGCCATTGTTCGCCCGTGGCAGATTGCCGCTGGTGTACCGCGGTGAGCAATTACTAGCGGTTGCGAACCTCCCTGGACTGAGCGCAAGTGCCCATGAATGTTGGCAATTGCATTGGCTGCCACCGACGAGCGATCAAGGTTTGAGCTGAAAGGGGCTTTCCGGTAGACTACGCTCCCTTCTTGATACAACTTCTGTGGATTCCCATGAATTGCAGGAGTTGCCGATTACCAAGCAGTCTTTGCTGGGCGATTCTCAAAAAAATGTGTAGCGCGTACCGTATCGGTGTTCTGTGCCGATCTGTTCCAACGCAGCAATTTTTCGAAAGATGCACTGTAATTAATGCAGGTGATCGGGGGCTTCGGCCTTCCTTCGCTTTCCCCGGCGGCTCTGACCGCTTTAACGCAGACTTCTAGGGTTTTTCATGACGCGCTACATCTTCGTCACGGGCGGTGTTGTTTCTTCATTGGGGAAAGGCATTGCCTCGGCTTCATTGGCAGCCATCCTGGAGGCGCGGGGACTTAAGGTCACCATGCTCAAACTGGACCCCTACATCAACGTTGATCCGGGCACCATGAGCCCGTTCCAGCACGGTGAAGTGTTCGTCACCCACGACGGCGCCGAAACCGACCTGGACTTGGGCCATTACGAGCGGTTCATCCGCACGACCATGACCCAGAACAACAACTTCACCACCGGCCGTGTCTACGAACACGTCCTGCGCAAGGAGCGCCGTGGTGATTATCTGGGCGCAACGATCCAGGTGATTCCGCACATCACCGACGAGATCAAGCGCCGGATCATCAAGGGGGCCGGCGATGCCGACGTGGCCATGGTCGAGATCGGTGGCACCGTGGGTGACATCGAATCCCAACCGTTCCTCGAAGCGATCCGTCAATTGCGTTTCGAAGTTGGCGCCAAACGCGCGATGCTGATGCACCTGACGCTGGTACCGTACATCGCCACTGCCGGTGAAACCAAAACCAAGCCTACTCAGCATTCGGTCAAGGAGCTGCGTTCCATCGGCTTGCAGCCAGACGTGCTGGTGTGCCGTTCCGACCACCCGATCGATATCTCTTCGCGCCGCAAGATCGCGCAGTTCACCAACGTTGAAGAACGTGCGGTCATCGCGCTGGAAGACGCCGACACCATCTACAAGATCCCGGGCATTCTGCACTCCCAGGGACTGGATGATTTCGTCGTCGAGCGTTTCGGCCTGCAATGTGCTGGTGCCGATCTGTCCGAGTGGGAAGCTGTGGTTGACGCCAAGCTCAACCCGGAGCACGAAGTCACCATCGCCATGGTCGGCAAGTACATGGAGCTGCTGGACGCCTACAAATCGCTGATCGAAGCGATGAGTCACGCCGGTATCAGCAACCGCACCAAGGTCAACCTGCGTTACATCGATTCCGAAGACATCGAGAACCAGGGCACTGCGCTGCTTGATGGCGTCGATGCGATTCTGGTGCCAGGCGGTTTCGGTCTGCGTGGCGTGGAAGGCAAGATCACCGCCGTTCAATTCGCTCGCGAAAACAAGATTCCTTACCTGGGTATCTGCCTCGGTATGCAAGTGGCCGTGATCGAGTTCGCTCGTAACGTGCTGGGCTGGAAAGACGCCAACTCCACTGAATTCGATCGTAATAGCGGTCACCCGGTCGTTGGCTTGATCACCGAGTGGGAAGACGCCACCGGCGCAGTCGAAACCCGTACCGAAACCTCCGATCTGGGTGGCACCATGCGTCTCGGCGCTCAGGATTGCCTGCTGGAAGCCGGGTCCCTGGTCCATGACTGCTATGCCAAGGACGTCATCGTCGAGCGTCATCGTCATCGTTATGAAGTGAACAACAAGCTGCTGCCGAGCCTGATGGAAGCCGGCCTGAAAATCTCCGGTCGTTCCGGTGATGGCGCGTTGGTTGAAGTGGTTGAAGCACCGGATCACCCATGGTTCGTCGCGTGCCAGTTCCACCCTGAGTTCACCTCGACACCGCGCGACGGTCACCCGTTGTTCAGCGGCTTCGTCAAGGCTGCTTTGGTTCAGCATCAGAAGAAAGCTTGAGCCCGGAGATAAAACGCATGGCGCAGAAAATCATCCGCGTAGGCAACATCGAGATCGCCAACGATAAGCCGATGGTGCTGTTCGGCGGCATGAACGTGCTGGAAAGCCGCGACATGGCTATGCAGGTCTGTGAAGAGTACGTGCGGGTTACCGAAAAACTCGGTATCCCTTACGTGTTCAAGGCCAGCTTCGACAAGGCTAACCGCTCGTCCGTGACCTCTTATCGTGGCCCGGGCCTGGAAGAGGGGATGCGGATTTTCCAGGACGTGAAACAGGCGTTCGGTGTGCCGATCATTACTGACGTCCACGAGCCTGAACAGGCTGCGGTGGTCGCCGAGGTCTGCGACATCATCCAGCTGCCAGCCTTCCTGTCGCGGCAGACCGATCTGGTGGTGGCCATGGCCAAGACCGGCGCGGTGATCAACATCAAGAAAGCCCAGTTTCTCGCCCCTCATGAAATGAAACACATTCTGAGCAAGTGCGTAGAGGCGGGTAACGATCAGTTGATCCTCTGTGAGCGCGGTTCGAGTTTCGGCTACAACAACCTAGTTGTGGACATGCTCGGTTTCGGCATCATGAAGCAGTTCGAATACCCGGTATTTTTCGATGTGACCCACGCGCTGCAAATGCCTGGCGGTCGCTCCGATTCCGCCGGTGGTCGTCGCGCCCAGGTCACTGATCTGGCCAAGGCTGGCATGAGTCAGTCGTTGGCTGGCTTGTTCCTCGAAGCGCATCCAGATCCGGACAACGCCAAATGCGATGGCCCTTGCGCCTTGCGTCTGGACAAGCTGGAGCCATTCCTGGCCCAGCTCAAGGCTCTGGATGAACTGGTGAAGAGTTTTCCGACAGTAGAAACCGCGTAAACCTGATTTCTCCGGTAAAGTACCGCTCGATTTATCGCTCTGGCCTGCGGGCCGCACTGCTCTTGTAGGAGTACGGCTTGCCAGTGATGGTGTCCTTGTGGGCTCCTTCGCTGGCAAGCCATGCTCCCACAGCGTTCTAGTCAACTTTGGAGTGTTTACAACAATGGCAAAAATCGTCGACATCAAAGGTCGTGAAGTTCTCGACTCCCGTGGCAATCCCACCGTCGAAGCAGATGTGCTTCTCGATAACGGCATCATCGGCAGTGCATGCGCGCCGTCCGGTGCTTCCACTGGCTCGCGTGAAGCACTCGAGCTGCGTGATGGCGACAAGAGCCGTTACCTGGGCAAGGGTGTGCTCAAGGCTGTAGCCAACATCAACGGTCCGATTCGTGACCTGTTGCTGGGTAAGGATCCGGTTGACCAGCAGGCACTGGACCGCGCGATGATCGCGCTGGACGGTACCGAAAACAAGGCAACCCTGGGCGCCAATGCGATCCTCGCCGTTTCCCTGGCTGCGGCCAAGGCAGCAGCACAGGACCAGGACCTGCCTCTGTATGCACACATCGCCAACCTGAACGGCACCCCGGGTGTTTACTCGATGCCGGTTCCGATGATGAACATCATCAACGGTGGCGAGCACGCCGATAACAACGTCGACATCCAGGAATTCATGGTTCAGCCGGTTGGCGCCAAGACTTTCGCCGATGGCCTGCGCATGGGCACCGAGATTTTCCATCACCTCAAAGCTGTGCTGAAGGCTCGTGGCCTGAGCACCGCCGTCGGTGACGAAGGTGGTTTCGCGCCGAACCTGGCGTCCAACGAAGACGCTTTGAAAGTGATCTCCGAAGCTGTGGCCAACGCTGGTTACAAGCTGGGCACCGACGTCACCCTGGCTCTGGATTGCGCTGCCAGCGAGTTCTACGAAAATGGCAAGTACGATCTGGCTGGCGAAGGCCAGGTGTTCGATGCTGCCGGTTTCGCTGACTACCTGGCCGGTCTGGCCAGCCGTTACCCGATCATCTCCATCGAAGATGGCCTGGATGAGTCCGACTGGGATGGCTGGAAAATCCTTACCGACAAGATCGGCGACAAGGTTCAACTGGTCGGCGACGACCTGTTCGTGACCAACACCAAGATCCTGAAAGAGGGCATCGACAAGAAGATCGCCAACTCGATCCTGATCAAGTTCAACCAGATCGGCACCCTGACCGAAACCCTGGAAGCCATCCAGATGGCCAAGGCTGCTGGTTACACTGCGGTGATCTCGCACCGTTCCGGCGAAACCGAAGATTCGACCATTGCCGACCTGGCTGTGGGCACCTCGGCTGGCCAGATCAAAACCGGTTCGCTGTGCCGTTCCGACCGTGTTTCCAAGTACAACCAATTGCTGCGCATCGAAGAGCAACTGGGCGCCAAGGCCAAGTACAACGGCCGCAGCGAGTTTCGCGGCTAAGCTGAAGTATCCTGCCTCGCAAATAGCTGCTCCTTTTTGACGGCGTCTGTTGCCTTCATGCAGCGTTGCCTGACGACAACAGCCACTCGTCAAAAGATGAGCGTGTTTGTGAGGCGGGACACTAGATGGTAAAAAGACACCGGATTGTGTCGGAAAGAACGCTACAGCGGCTTTTTTGCCACTAATCTGACGTCTTAGAGTACGAGCCTGGTTCTTCCAGGCTTCGTGCTATTGGTCGCTTCAAAATTGTTGGCATGGCTGTCTTTTTTCACTGGAAACCCGATATTCGATGCGCAGTCCCAATTGGTTGTTCCTCGTCTTGCTCTTGCTGCTGGCTGGCCTGCAGTACCGCCTGTGGGTGGGGAATGGCAGTCTGGCGCAGGTCGCCGAGCTGACCCAGCAAATTGCTGACCAGCACGCCGAAAACGAGGCACTGCTGGAGCGTAACCGCGTTCTGGATGCCGAAGTCCTTGAGTTGAAAAAAGGTATGGAGACCGTTGAAGAGCGGGCTCGCCATGAGTTGGGCATGGTCAAGGAGGGTGAAACCCTCTACCAGTTGGCCCAATGATTCAGACGCTACCGGCCTTCTGGGCCGTGATTCCTGCCGCGGGCGTTGGTGCCCGTATGGCTGCGGACCGCCCCAAGCAATATTTGCAATTGGGTGGGCGCACAATTCTCGAACACAGCCTCGGCTGTTTCCTCGACCATCCCGCCTTGAAGGGGCTGGTGGTCAGTCTTGCTATTGACGACCCCTATTGGCCGACTCTGGCCTGCGCCCATGATCCGCGAATTCAGCGGGTGGATGGCGGTCAGGAGCGCTCGGGCTCGGTACTCAACGCGTTGCTGCATTTGCATGCACAAGGCGCTGCCGACGAGGACTGGGTGTTGGTCCACGATGCCGCGCGACCGAATCTTTCTCGCGATGATTTGGACAAGCTGCTGATTGAGCTCGCGGATGATTCTGTTGGCGGGCTATTGGCTGTGCCAGCGCGCGACACCCTGAAACGTGTCGACAAACAGGGGCGGGTGGTTGAAACCGTTGATCGCAGTTTGATCTGGCAAGCCTATACACCACAGATGTTCCGTCTCGGCGCATTGCATCGGGCCTTGGCTGACAGTCTGGTGGCTGACGTGGTGATCACCGACGAGGCCTCGGCCATGGAGTGGGCAGGTTTGGCCCCACGCCTGATTGAAGGTCGCTCGGACAATATCAAGGTCACCCGTCCCGAAGACCTGGAGTGGCTACGCCTGCGCTGGGCGAATCGCCGGTAGAAGAGCTTTTCGTAGCAGCTGGCGAAGCCTGCTGCTACGGGTGGAGTTGCAACTACTCCAGATACTCCGGCCGTTTGGCCAGTCCCTCCTTCAGATAATCCACCAGCTTGCGCACCTTCGGCGACAGATGCCGTTGCTGCGGATACAACGCCCAGACGGCGGTGTTCGGTGGTTGATGAGCATCCAGCAACGACACCAGTGCGCCGCTTTTCAGGTGTTCGAGCACGTAATAGTCCGGCAGCTGACACAACCCAACGCCTTGTAGCGCAGCGTCCAGCACCGCTTGCCCACTGTTGCAGCGCCAATTGCCCTGTACCCGCTGGGAAAACTCTCTCCCGCCCTGCTCCAGTTGCCAGATGTCCGAGCTGCCGATCAAACAGTTGTGTCGGCTCAGCTCGGACAAACTGTGCGGACGACCATAACGTTCCAGATAGGACGGCGAGGCACACAAGTACATGCGCCGTGGCGCCAGGCGCGTGGCTACCAGTCGTGAGTCTTGCAGGCGGCCAAGCCGAATCGCCAGATCCAGACCTTCGTGCACCAGATCGAGCGGGCGGTTGCTCAATTCGATATCGACCCGCAATTGCGGATAAAGCCCCATGAAGCTGGTCACCAGCGGCACGATAAAGCGCTCGCCATACGCCACCGCGCAGGTCATGCGCAGCATGCCTTTGGGCTCGCTGGTCAGGTCGCCGACTGCGCGTAAGGCTTCTTCGCGTCCGTCCTGCAAGCGTTGGCAGTGTTGCAGGAAAGTTTGCCCGGCTTCGGTCAGGGTCACCCGGCGGGTACTGCGGTAGAGCAGGCGGGTTTGCAGGCGCTCTTCGAGTCGTACGATTTGTCGACTGATGTGCGAAGACGAAACCCCAAGGCGTTCGGCGGCAGCCGTGAACTGGTTGCATTCAGCGACGGCGACGAACTCATCGATGCCTTCCCAGCGGTTCTCGGACATGAGGATTATCCCTGTGCAGCAATAATGTTTTGCTTTTGGCTGGATTATTCATCTCTTGGCGGTGTTTTACACTCCCTGTCTTGTTTTTATTCGCTGGAGAGTCAGGATGATCAAGTCGCGCGCCGCCGTTGCCTTCGAGGCCAAGAAACCCCTTGAGATCGTTGAAGTCGATGTCGCCATGCCCAAGGCCGGTGAAGTCCTGTTGCGTGTGGTTGCGTCCGGCGTTTGCCATACCGACGCCTACACCCTGTCGGGCGCCGACCCGGAAGGCATATTCCCGTCGATCCTCGGCCACGAAGGTGGCGCGATTGTCGAGGCCATCGGCGAGGGTGTGACTTCGGTAGCGGTGGGCGATCACGTGATTCCGCTGTACACACCGGAATGCGGCCAGTGCAAATTCTGCAAATCAGGCAAAACCAACCTCTGCCAAGCCATCCGTGCGACCCAGGGCAAAGGCCTGATGCCAGACGGCACAACGCGCTTCTCCTACAAAGGTCAGCCGATTTTCCACTACATGGGCACCTCGACCTTCTCCGAATACACGGTGTTGCCGGAAATCTCTGTCGCGAAGATCCCTAAAGAAGCGCCACTGGAAAAAGTCTGCCTGCTGGGCTGTGGCGTCACCACGGGGATCGGTGCTGTCATCAACACCGCCAAGGTCAAACCGGGCGACACCGTGGCAATCTTCGGTCTAGGTGGCATTGGCCTGTCAGCGGTCATCGGTGCGGTCAAAGCCAAAGCCGGGCGAATCATCGCCATCGACATCAACCCGGCCAAGTTCGAAATCGCCAAGCAGTTGGGCGCCACCGATTGTGTGAACCCGAAAGACTTCGATCGCCCGATTCAGGACGTTATCGTCGACATGACCGATGGCGGTGTGGACTTTTCCTTCGAGTGCATCGGCAACGTGCAACTGATGCGCGCTGCGTTGGAATGCTGCCACAAAGGCTGGGGTGAGTCGGTGATCATCGGCGTTGCCGGTGCTGGCCAAGAGATTTCCACCCGTCCGTTCCAACTGGTAACCGGCCGCGTCTGGCGCGGTTCGGCGTTCGGTGGCGTGCGCGGTCGCACGGAGTTGCCAAGCTACGTCGAAATGGCCCAGACCGGCGAAATCCCGTTGGACACTTTCATTACCCACACGATGGGTCTGGAAGACATCAACAAGGCATTCGACCTGATGCATGAAGGCAAAAGCATCCGCTCTGTCATCCATTTCTGAGGTCGGTCATGAGTCTGGAGAACCTCTCATGCCAGAAGAGCTTCGGTGGCTGGCATAAACGCTACAAACATCATTCCGAAGTACTGGGCTGCGACATGGTGTTTGCCGTGTACCTGCCGCCGCAAGCGGAGCAGGGCGGCAATCTGCCGGTGTTGTACTGGTTGTCGGGATTGACCTGCACCGACGAAAACTTCATGCACAAGGCTGGTGCCATGCGCATGGCGGCCGAGCTTGGTCTGATCATCGTCGCACCGGATACCAGTCCGCGCGGCGTCGATGTGCCGGGTGATCCGGATGGCGCCTGGGATTTTGGACTGGGTGCGGGCTTTTATCTGAATGCCACGCAGGAACCTTGGGCCAGGCATTATCGGATGCATGACTACGTGGTGCAGGAGTTGCCGGCACTGGTCGAGGCGCATTTCCCGGCGTCCGACAAGCGTGGAATCAGTGGTCACTCCATGGGTGGCCACGGTGCCTTGGTGTGTGCGTTGCGCAACCCCGGGCGTTATCAGTCGGTGTCGGCTTTTGCGCCGATCAACAATCCGATGGATTGCCCTTGGGGGCAGAAGGCGTTTTCCCGCTATCTGGGTGGGGAGCGCTCGAAATGGCGCGAATGGGATGCCAGTGTGCTGATCGCCGAGGCCAGTGAAAAGCTGCCATTACTGGTGGATCAGGGGGATCGAGATGACTTTCTGGCCACTCAGCTCAAGCCCGAAGTGCTACAGCAGGCGGCGAAACTTGCCGGCCATCCGCTGACCTTGCGTCTGCAACCAGGCTACGACCACAGCTATTTCTTCATCGCCAGCTTCATCGATGATCACTTGCGACATCACGCACACGCTCTAGGCGCCTAATGTCCGCCAAAGCAGGTAGAATCACGCCCTGACTAAATCGGGGCGTTTTTTTATGCGTATTGGCCACGGCTATGATGTGCACCGTTTCGCTGAAGGCGATTTCATCACTCTGGGCGGCGTGCGAATTGCACACAGCTTCGGGCTGCTCGCCCATTCCGACGGCGACGTCTTGCTGCACTCGTTGAGCGATGCCTTGCTCGGCGCGGCGGCGCTGGGTGATATCGGTAGACACTTCCCGGACACCGACCCGCAATTCAAAGGTGCTGACAGCCGCGTACTGTTGCGTCATGTTGTCGCACTGATCCACGCCAAGGGCTGGAAGGTCGGTAATGTCGATAACACCATCGTTGCCCAGGCGCCAAAAATGGCCCCGCATATAGAATCGATGCGCGCACTGATTGCCGCGGATCTTCAAGTTGAGTTGGATCAAGTGAACGTGAAAGCTACCACCACCGAAAAGCTCGGCTTTGTCGGTCGCGAAGAAGGCATTGCCGTGCACTCCGTTGCCTTGTTGCTGCGCGCATGAACGAACTGCAATTGCTCGGCCCGCGTGCCTATGGCGAAGCACTGGGAACGGCGGTACTGAAAGCCACCGCTGAAGACTTTCAGGTCGACGAAGTACTGGATATTCCCTTGAGCGGCGACGGTGAACACCTGTGGTTATGGGTGGAAAAACGCGGCCTGAACACCGAAGACGCGGCCCGGCGCATTGCCAAGGCTGCGGGTGTACCGCTTCGCACCGTGAGTTACGCGGGGTTGAAGGATCGCCAGGCGCTGACCCGACAGTGGTTCAGCCTGCAACTGCCGGGCAAGGCCGACCCCGATCTGTCGGCGGCAGAAAACGACACGCTGAAAATTCTGAAAAGCACTCGGCATAAACGCAAGTTGCAACGCGGGGCCCACGCGGCCAACGGTTTTACCCTGCGTTTGACTGAACTGGTGGGGGACAAGGCGGCTATCGACGAGCGCCTGCAACTGATCGCCAGGCAGGGCATTCCAAATTATTTCGGTGCCCAGCGCTTCGGCCATCAGGGCGGCAATGTGCTCGATGCCCGTGACTGGGCCGCTCGCAAGGCCCTGCCGGAACAGCGCAATGTGCGCTCGCGTTTACTCTCGACCGCCCGCAGTTATCTGTTCAATCAGGTGCTGGCCGCCCGTGTCGCCGATGGCAGTTGGCAGCGAGCGCAGATTGGCGATTTGCTCGCGTTCACCGATAGCCGCAGCTTTTTCCCGGCAGGCGAAGCGGAATGCAGCGACCCACGTCTGGCGATCCTTGATCTGCACCCGACAGGGCCACAGTGGGGCGAGGGGGAGTCACCGGCGAGCGGCGCCACTCATGTTCTTGAGCAAGAAGTCGCTGCCCGCGAAGCCGATCTGCGCGATTGGTTGATTAAAGCCGGAATGAGCCATGAACGTCGCATCCTGCGGCTGCCCATTGGCGGGTTGACGTGGCATTATCCCGAGCCTGACATTCTGCAACTGGAATTCGTCCTGCCGGCCGGATGCTTCGCCACTGTATTGGTGCGCGAACTCGTCGATCTGGTGCCGGTGGGGCAGACGGACAGCCCATGCGTATTCTGATATCTAACGACGATGGGGTAACAGCACCCGGTCTCGCCGCGCTTTATGCTGCGCTGGCGGATTACACCGAGTGCGTGGTTATCGCCCCGGACCAAGACAAAAGCGGCGCCAGCAGCTCGCTGACACTCGATCGTCCGTTGCACCCGCAAACCCTGGCAAACGGCTTTATCAGCATCAACGGAACCCCCACCGATTGTGTTCATCTGGGCCTCAATGGTCTGTTGGAGCGCGAGCCGGACATGGTGGTTTCCGGGATCAACCTGGGTGCCAACCTGGGTGACGATGTGCTGTATTCCGGTACTGTCGCCGCCGCGCTGGAAGGGCGTTTTCTGGATCGGCCATCCTTCGCCTTTTCGCTGGTGTCGCGTCAGGTCGAGAACCTGTCGACCGCTGCGTACTTCGCGCGCAAACTGGTAGAGGCGCATGCCCAACTGGATTTGCCACCACGTACTGTGCTGAATGTGAATATCCCCAATCTGCCGCTCGATCACATACGTGGCATCCAGCTGACCCGTCTGGGCCATCGCGCCCGTGCTGCGGCGCCGATGAAAGTGGTCGACCCGCGAGGCAAGTCCGGTTATTGGATTGCGGCGGCAGGCGATGCCGAAGACGGCGGCCCGGGCACTGACTTTCATGCGGTGATGCAAGGTTATGTTTCGATCACCCCGTTGCAGCTCGATCGCACCTTCAATGATGCCTTCAGTAGTCTCGATGGCTGGCTGGAGGGGTTGCGTTAATGGGGCGTGAACAAGACGACCTGTTGCGTCGAGGTATCGGTATGACCTCTCAACGAACTCGCGAGCGCTTGATCCAGCGGTTGTACGAGGAGGGACTGTCCAACGCCCAGGTATTGGAAGTCATCCGCCGTACCCCGCGTCATCTATTCGTCGATGAGGCACTGGCGCACCGCGCCTATGAAGACACCGCGTTACCGATCGGTCATAACCAGACAATTTCCCAGCCCTATATGGTGGCTCGCATGAGCGAGCTGTTGTTGGCGGCAGGTCCATTGGACAAAGTTCTGGAGATTGGCACCGGGTCCGGTTATCAGACGGCGGTCCTGTCGCAACTGGTTGAGCGTGTGTTCTCGGTCGAACGGATCAAAGTGCTGCAAGATCGCGCCAAGGAGCGCCTGGTCGAATTGAACCTGCGTAATGTAGTGTTCCGCTGGGGTGATGGCTGGGAAGGCTGGCCGGCACTGGCGCCGTACAACGGCATCATTGTTACCGCTGTTGCCACCGATGTCCCTCAGGCCTTGCTCGATCAGCTGGCTCCCGGCGGGCGCTTGGTGATTCCGGTCGGCGCGGGTGAGGATCAACATCTGATGCTGATCATTCGTGAAGAGCAGGGTTTCTCTCGGCAAGTTCTGGACGCTGTACGCTTTGTGCCTTTACTCAACGGTCCATTGGCTTGAGCTTTTGTTTAATAGCGGTGAATTCTGCTTGATAGCGTTTGTCTTACAGCGGGCTATTCATATAAACACTATTGAATGTCGGTCAGCAGTTGTGTCCTTCTCTCGATTTCGCTTTGCCAGCGGTAAAGAATGAACGGCCGGTTATACTGGCGACATTCCAGGCCTGAACAGGCAATCTTTATTATCAGCCACCACATAGGGAGCGGCGGGTGAGTCTCACAGTCATTGCGCAGCGTATGGGTATAACAAGCTTTCAGCGACTGGTGATTGGCCTTGTCTTGAGTTCCACGTTGGTTGCGTGCTCCAGCAAACCTTCGGACGGCGTGCGGGTAGTCGACGGTAATAATGCAGTGGCCCAGCGGCCGGTCGTGACCACTGGCCAGTATGTCGTTCGCCGTGGCGATACATTGTTCTCGATCGCTTTTCGCTATGGTTGGGACTACAAAGCCCTGGCGGCACGCAACAATATTGCTGAGCCTTATACAATTCATCCGGGTCAGACGATTCGCTTTGACGGCCGTTCAGGTTCCACGCCGACCACCGTTGTTACAAAACAGGATTCAACACCATCCTCTTCCCTTAAAACCACGGTAATCAGGCGTCCGGCAGGCGCTGTAGCCGGCACCACAGCCGGTACTGCAACCAGTGTCGAGAGCAAGCCGGCACCGGCTCCGCTACCGCCGGCAGGGCCCGCTCCGACCGGTTGGGGGTGGCCTTCGAGCGGCATTTTGATCGGGAAATTCTCTTCAAACGGCAGTTTGAATAAAGGCATTGATATCGCCGGAGATTTGGGACAGCCTGTTTTAGCTGCGTCTGATGGGACGGTTGTTTACGCCGGGAGTGGCTTGCGGGGCTACGGCGAGTTAGTCATTATCAAACACAGCGATACCTACGTAAGTGCTTACGGCCACAACCGTAGGCTGTTGGTTCGGGAGGGGCAGCAGGTCAAAGTCGGACAGGCAATTGCCGAAATGGGGTCAACTGGTACGGACCGGGTGAAACTGCACTTTGAGATTCGCCGTCAGGGTAAACCTGTAGATCCGCTGCAATTCCTGCCACGTCGTTGATCGGTTACCAGCCTGTTCCCTCACGTAGAAGGAACAGGCTCCAGCGTTGCCAAGGATAAAGGCGTCGCTTGAGCTTGAGGTCGAACTCACCAAAGGACTATAACAATGGCTCTCAGTAAAGAAGTGCCGGAGTTTGACATCGACGATGAGGTTCTCCTGATGGAGGCCGGCATCGCTATGGATTCGATGTCGAATGAAGGATTTGCTGCACCTTCAGTTCGTGCCAAATCCAAACACTCCGCTTCACTAAAGCAACATAAATACATTGATTACACGCGGGCGCTCGATGCGACCCAGTTGTATCTCAATGAAATCGGCTTTTCCCCATTGCTCTCCCCGGAAGAGGAAGTTCATTTTGCGCGTTTGTCGCAGAGTGGCGATCCGGCCGGGCGTAAGCGCATGATTGAAAGCAACCTGCGGCTGGTGGTGAAAATCGCCCGACGATATGTCAATCGTGGGCTGTCGCTGCTGGACCTGATCGAAGAGGGCAACCTCGGCTTGATCCGCGCAGTGGAAAAGTTTGATCCGGAACGCGGCTTCCGCTTCTCGACCTACGCAACCTGGTGGATTCGTCAGACCATCGAGCGCGCGATCATGAATCAGACCCGGACCATCCGGTTGCCGATCCATGTGGTCAAAGAGCTCAACGTCTACCTGCGGGCAGCACGTGAGCTGACTCAAAAGCTCGATCATGAACCTTCCCCTGAAGAAATCGCCAACCTGCTGGAAAAGCCGGTAGGTGAGGTCAAGCGCATGCTGGGCCTCAATGAGCGGGTTTCTTCGGTCGACGTCTCACTGGGTCCGGATTCGGATAAAACCCTGCTGGACACCCTGACTGATGACCGTCCAACCGACCCTTGCGAGTTGCTCCAGGACGATGATCTGTCGCAAAGCATTGATCAGTGGCTCTCGGAACTGACTGACAAGCAGCGAGAAGTGGTGATACGCCGCTTCGGGTTGCGCGGCCATGAGAGCAGCACTCTGGAAGATGTAGGCCTGGAGATTGGCCTGACCCGCGAGCGGGTCAGACAGATTCAGGTTGAAGGCCTCAAACGCCTTCGAGAAATTCTTGAGAAGAACGGCCTGTCGAGTGAGTCGCTGTTCCAGTAGCTGGAACGCATTAGCTCGCAAATAAAAGCCCCGACTGGTTCGGGGCTCTTTATTTTCGAGAGAGTTGATGGGCAGAGCAGCGTCCTGTCGGTGTTTCAGGTTTAGTCTTTTGCTGGTGTAAGCCTTGGCCTACTCTTTCGTAAGTGTTCGGTTTTTTTGCTTCAGGGCAGACATCCATTAGCGTTGTTGTTTTTTTCTATTCGATTGATTTTAAAGAGATTTTTCTGGTGGCTTGGTGGTGGTTTACTCACCATTTTCCCCGGGCTGTGTGATTGCTCTTGCTGTGGAACCCTCTACTATCAGCGCTGTGTCAACGGATAGACACAACCATCAAGGATGATGGTCAAGGACATCGCAGGAAGCGGTTCATCAGGATGATGAAAAGGAACACAAGGACTAGGGGAAAAATGTGGGCGGGTCATACCGCCCCTTTTTTTGCCTGTCTGTAGCTGCCGCAGGTTCGGGCCGCCGATTTTTTAAGCCGCGACGCATAGCTGACAGACATCAGGCAAACCCCGAAAAGCAAAAAAGCCCACGAGGGGCCTTTTCGGGAGCGCGATGATTATCAGCGTTCGAGGTCTTTGATCTTGCCCTTCACGCCATCCCACTCTTCAGCGTCCGGCAGCGATTCTTTTTTCTCAGTAATGTTTGGCCAGATTTCGGCCAGTTCAACGTTCAACTGAATGAATTCCTGCATCTCTTCCGGGACTTCATCTTCGGAAAAAATGGCCACAGCAGGGCATTCTGGCTCACAAAGTGCGCAGTCAATGCACTCATCCGGGTGAATCACCAGGAAGTTCGGGCCTTCGTAAAAGCAGTCCACCGGACAGACTTCTACGCAGTCGGTGTACTTGCACTTGATGCAGTTGTCGGTGACGACGAAGGTCATTTCTAATTCTCTCCTCAGGCGCGGCTTGCTGCGCCCCTTCACGGTGGGGTCGCCAGGTTTGGGAGCGATAGTCTGCAGGCAGGCTGAGCCGGCAGCATCCCAAACCGCGCGAGATTCTAACAGCTTGCAGGCATCTGCGTTAGGGGCTGTTGACGTTTGGTGGCGGCTCGCCACCAAACGTCAACAGACTCTATATCCGTGTCTTTAATGTATAGAGTATTTCGAGCGCTCTACGCGGGGTCATGTCATCCAGATCGAGTTTGGCCAGCTCATCCAGCACCGGATGGGGCAGGCTGGCGAACATATCGCTCTGCTGCGGCGCTGCGGGTTTGCCTTTGGCAGGCGCTGGCACTTCGTGGGGCAGGCTGGTGGTTTCCAGCCGGCTCAAGTGCTCGCGAGCACGCACTATCACCTCGCTCGGTACGCCGGCCAGTTGTGCAACCGCCAGCCCGTAGCTCTGGCTGGCAGGGCCAGGCAGTACATGGTGGAGGAATACGATGCGCTCGTTATGCTCTGTGGCGTTGAGGTGGACGTTGGCCACCAGCGGCTGGCTTTCCGGCAATACCGTCAGCTCGAAGTAGTGGGTGGCGAACAACGTGTAGGCGCGCAGATGAGCCAATCGCTCGGCTGCTGCCCAGGCCAGGGACAGACCGTCAAAGGTACTGGTGCCGCGACCGACTTCATCCATCAACACCAGGCTGCGCTCGGTGGCGTTGTGCAAGATATTCGCCGTTTCGCTCATTTCGACCATAAAGGTCGAACGCCCGCCAGCCAAGTCATCGCTGGAGCCGATACGGGTGAAGATGCGGTCAACCAGTGACAACTCGCAACTGGCGGCCGGCACAAAGCTGCCGATATGCGCCAGCAACACGATCAATGCGGTTTGTCGCATGTAAGTGGATTTACCGCCCATGTTCGGGCCGGTGATCACCAGCATCCGGGTGCTGTCATCCAGACTCAGATCGTTGGCCACGAACGGCGTGCTCAGCACTTGTTCGACCACCGGGTGACGACCCTGAGTGATGCGCATGCAAGGCTCGCTGACGAAGCGTGGGCAGTTCAGGTCCAGGTTCAGTGCGCGTTCAGCCAGGTTGCTCAGCACGTCCAGCTCGGCCAATGCCGCAGCAGTGTCTTGCAACGGCGGCAGGCGGCCGATCAGGTTCTCGAGCAGGGCTTCGTAGAGCATCTTCTCGCGGGCCAGTGCGCGGCTCTTGGCGGACAAGGCTTTGTCTTCGAAGGCCTTGAGCTCCGGGGTGATGAAGCGCTCGGCACCTTTGAGGGTCTGGCGGCGAATGTAGTCAGCCGGTGCCTGTTCGGCCTGTTTGCTCGGCAATTCGATGAAATAGCCGTGAATCCGGTTGTAGCCGACTTTCAGGTTGGCAAGGCCCGTACGGGCTTTTTCACGGGCTTCGAGGTCGATCAGGAACTGCCCGGCGTTTTCGCTCAGTGATTGCAGTTCATCCAGCTCGGCGTCGTAACCGGTTTTCAACACGCCGCCGTCACGGATCACCGCAGGCGGGTTGTCGATGATGGCTTTTTCCAGCAGGGCCGCGAGTTCTGGATAGGTGCTGGTGGTCACGGCCAGTTGCTTGAGGTGGGGGGCCTCAAGTTCGCTCATGGCCACTTGCAGTTCCGGCAAGGCACCCAAGGCATCGCGCAGGCGCGCCAGGTCCCGAGGACGGGCGTTACGCAGGCCGATACGGGCGAGGATCCGTTCGATATCGCCGATTTCCTTGAGCTGCGGTTGCAGCTTTTCAAAGCGATAGCCGTCCAGCAGGCAGGTGATCGAGGTCTGGCGGGCCAGCAATACCTGCAAGTCACGCAGCGGACGGTTCAGCCAGCGCGTCAACAGGCGGCTGCCCATGGCGGTCTGGCAACGGTCGACCACCGATTGCAGGGTGTTGTCGCGTCCGCCGGAGAGGTTGGTATCCAGTTCCAGATTGCGGCGGCTCGCGCCGTCCAGTACGACGGTGTCGTCAAGACGTTCGTGGCGCAGGCTGCGCAAGTGCGGCAAGGCAGTGCGCTGGGTTTCTTTGGCGTAGCTGAGCAGGCAACCTGCAGCACCGATGGCCAGGGTCAGGTTCTCGCAGCCAAAACCCTTCAGGTCCTGGGTGGAGAATTGTTGGCAGAGGCTTTTGAGCGCCGAGTCGCGCTCGAAATCCCACGGCGCGCGGCGACGTACACCACGGCGCTTTTCGGCCGGTAGATCCTTTGGCCAATCATCCGGGATCATCAGTTCGACCGGGTTGACGCGCTCCAGCTCCGCCAGCAGGTTTTCCCAGCCTTTGATTTCCAGAACCGTGAAGTTACCGCTGGTGATGTCCAGCACGGCCAGACCGAACAAGCGCTCGTCACCCAGCACCGCCGCGATCAGGTTGTCCCTGCGCTCATCGAGCAGTGCTTCATCGCTGACCGTGCCCGGAGTAATGATCCGCACCACCTGTCGGTCTACCGGACCTTTGCTGGTCGCCGGATCGCCGACTTGCTCACAGATCACCACCGACTCGCCGAGCTTTACCAGTTTCGCCAAATAACCTTCGGCCGCGTGGTAAGGAATCCCGCACATCGGAATCGCTTGTCCTGCCGACTGCCCGCGCGCGGTCAGGGTGATGTCCAGCAACCTGGCGGCTTTCTTCGCGTCTTCGTAGAAGATCTCGTAGAAGTCACCCATGCGATAGAACATCAACTGGTCGGGGTGCTGGTTCTTCAACCGCCAATATTGCTGCATCATCGGCGTGTGGCTTGACAAGTCTGAAATAGCTTTATTCATCAGTGGCTTAGAGCGATTCGTTAAAAGTGAGGGGCAAAATTGGGGCCCTACGGCCCGGCTTTTTCGCGATGGGCGCAAGGTTACCACGGGATCTCCACCATGGAGCTTCATCGTCGAACCGGTGTGCCTCAATCCACGCTTTCACGCATTCTCAGCGGCAAGATTGTCGATCCTTCGGATAAGCACATCTCGCGGATCGCCGAGTATTTTCGCGTGAGCACCGATCAATTGCGCGGGCGTGCGGATGTTGCCCCCGCCAAAGCCCCAACGCGCGACGAGTTGCATTCAGAACTCAAGGACATAAGTCTGTGGGATGACGATACCCCCGTCGAAGACGACGAGGTGTCGATTCCCTTTCTTCGCGAGGTTGAATTGGCTGCTGGATCAGGAAGATTCGTCATCAGCCAGCCTGCGTTTCGGCAAGCGGAGCCTGCGGCACAATGGTGTGCAGTTCGACCAGGCCAAATGCGTGACCGTCCGCGGCAACAGCATGCTGCCGGTGCTGCGTGATGGCGCCACGGTCGGGTCAATGCCGCTAAATGCGCGATTGGCGATATCGTCGACGGCGACCTTGTTCACGTCTTCTGGTGGGGCATGTACGCCCGTTAACCTCACCTCTTCCAGATAGAGCCCGCATTGAGCGGGCTTATTTTCGTCTGTAGAGAACCGCCTGAGCCTTTGTCCATGCAGGTCTCGATGCTTTGATGCATTTGTTGTGCATAAATAATTGCATTTGTGCAATCTGCGGCCATCGGACTTTACGAGCGGTGAGCAGTCACGCGCATCGGGGTCTGTGAAGTACCACCACGTGATTCCAGTCAGGATCACTAGATGGCGTTCAGTTTCCAGAACCAATGGATTGGCAGACCAGGGGCAATGACTACGAGCCCGGCCCGCAAGGATGTGTTCAGAGCTATCGCTCATTAACATTTTGACCGACCAGGCGTCTTGCAAGCGCCATACGCTCGTGTACGGTAGGTCTCACGCCAGCCTGATCAGGAGAGGACCATGGACGAAATCACCCAGCTTGCCGCTGAACTCGGCAGGCGTTTGCAGGTTCTCAATACGCACGTCAGTACCGCCGAGTCCTGCACTGGCGGTGGGATCGCCGAGGCCATTACCCGTATTCCGGGTAGCTCGGCGTGGTTCGAAGCTGGTTATGTCACCTACTCCAATCGTCAGAAAACCCAGCAACTGAATGTGCCCGCCGAGCTGTTCGAGCAGGTGGGGGCGGTCAGTCGTGAAGTGGTCGAGGCCATGGTTCGTGGTGCTCAGGACAAAAGCCGTGCGCGTTTTGCCGTGGCCGTCAGTGGTGTGGCGGGGCCGGACGGCGGTTCGCCGCAGAAACCGGTGGGCACCGTATGGCTGGCCTGGGGGGTCGGAGAGGCGATCAATGCCGAGTGCCGCTACTTCCCCGGTAACCGCGATGACGTTCGCCGACAAACGGTGAAGGCCGCGCTAGAGGGGTTGCTGCTGTATGCCGCGGGAGAAATCTCAAATCAGGGGTAGGCGATCCTCAAGCGCTGTGGAATAATACTGGCTACTTATACAGGTGTTGGCCGTCAGGCCTTATTGATTACGTGAGGACTTTAATGGACGACAACAAGAAGAAAGCCTTGGCTGCGGCCCTGGGTCAGATCGAACGTCAATTCGGCAAGGGTGCCGTAATGCGTATGGGCGATCACGACCGTCAGGCGATCCCGGCTATCTCCACTGGCTCTCTGGGTCTGGATATCGCACTCGGCATTGGCGGTCTGCCAAAAGGCCGTATCGTTGAAATCTACGGTCCGGAATCTTCCGGTAAAACCACACTGACTCTCTCCGTGATTGCTCAGGCGCAGAAGATGGGCGCCACCTGCGCTTTCGTCGATGCCGAGCATGCACTGGATCCGGAATACGCTGGCAAACTGGGCGTCAACGTTGACGACCTGCTGGTCTCCCAGCCGGATACCGGCGAGCAAGCGCTGGAAATCACCGACATGCTGGTGCGCTCCAACGCCATCGACGTGATCGTCATCGACTCCGTGGCAGCTCTGGTGCCAAAAGCCGAGATCGAAGGCGAAATGGGCGACATGCACGTGGGCCTGCAAGCCCGTCTGATGTCCCAGGCACTGCGTAAAATCACCGGTAACATCAAGAACGCCAATTGCCTGGTTATCTTCATCAACCAGATCCGTATGAAAATCGGCGTGATGTTCGGCAGCCCGGAAACCACCACCGGCGGTAACGCGCTGAAGTTCTACGCTTCGGTTCGTCTGGATATCCGCCGTACTGGCGCGGTGAAAGAAGGTGACGAAGTCGTCGGTAGCGAAACCCGCGTCAAAGTCGTCAAGAACAAAGTGGCTCCGCCGTTCCGTCAGGCTGAGTTCCAGATTCTCTACGGCAAGGGTATCTACCTGAACGGCGAGATGATCGACCTCGGCGTACTGCATGGCTTCGTGGAAAAATCGGGAGCCTGGTATGCCTACAATGGCAGCAAGATCGGTCAGGGCAAGGCCAACTCGGCCAAGTTCCTGCAGGACAACCCGGATGTTGCCGCGGCCCTTGAGAAGCAGATCCGCGACAAGCTGCTGACGGCGACGCCGGACGTGAAAGCCAATGCGATCCGCGAGACTGTTGACGATCTGGCCGACGCTGATATCTGATCGATCCGATGAACGCCGTACTCGATACACTCGTCGCGGTGCGGCGAACCGCAATGGACCTGCTCGCGCGACGCGAGCACGGTCGAGTCGAGCTGACGCGTAAACTGCGTCAGCGCGGCGCCTCTCCTGAAATGATCGACACAGCACTTGACCGTCTGACGGAAGAGGGCCTGCTGTCCGAATCCCGTTACCTCGAAAGCTTTGTTTCCTACCGTGCCCGTTCCGGTTATGGCCCTTTGCGCATTCGCGAAGAGTTGAGCCAGCGCGGTCTGCAACGTGCCGATATTGAACTCGCCTTGCGTGAGTGCGGTATCAGTTGGCAAGAGCAACTGGAAGATACCTGGCGTCGCAAGTTTGCCGGGCATTTGCCGATAGACGCCCGCGAGCGTGCCAAACAAGGCCGCTTTCTGAGTTATCGGGGTTATTCAATGGAAATGATCGGCCGCTTGTTGAGCGGCCGTGGGACGGATGACTGACTGATGTGGCTCGCCCCACTGTTTACGTTAGAGGGCGCGAACCACTGAGTTGCTTGTCGATCAAGTGACCTTGATTGGTTCCCGTGCACGTTGTTGTGTCTTGTTCTGAGCCTTGGCCCAGTTTTCCGGCAGGTTGATGAAGTCGACCAGTTCACGCAGACGACCGTGATCGCGGGCGTTGAAGGTGAACGAGAGTCGCGCCAGATGGCTGTACTGTGCTTCGTCGTGCTCCTCTCCACTGTAAGCATGCTGATGAAAGTGATCGCTCAGGCAGAGGTCGGCAAAGGCCTTCTGCATGTGCTCAAGCGCCTGCTCGCTCAGTTTATGGTTCATGCGAATCACAAACTGATGCTTCAGCCAGCGGCTGGAGTGGAAGTTGCTGTAGAACTGGTTGATTTCCTCCACGGCTTCATCGGCGCTATGCACCAGGCGAATCAGTTTCATGTCGCTGGGAAGAATGTAACGATTGTCCTCCAGTTGATTGCGAATAAAGTCCAGAGCGCCTTGCCAGAAACTGCCGCCCGGAGCGTCCAGCAGCACCACCGGTACCAGCGGGCTTTTGCCGGTCTGGATCAGTGTCAGTACTTCCAGCGCTTCGTCCAGCGTGCCAAAGCCGCCAGGGCAAAGCACCAGGGCGTCGGCCTCTTTGACGAAAAACAGCTTGCGGGTAAAGAAAAAGTGGAATGGCAGCAGATTGGCTGTGCCTTCGACGGTTGGATTCGCATGCTGCTCAAATGGCAGTGTGATATTAAATCCAAGGCTGTGTTCGAGACCAGCGCCTTCATGGGCGGCAGCCATGATGCCTCCGCCGGCGCCGGTGATGACCATCATGTTCGAGCGAGCCAGGGTCGCACCGAGTTCCCGGGCCAGACCGTAGAGGGGGTGTTCGATCGGCGTACGTGCCGAGCCAAAGACGGTGACCTTGCGTCGACCTTTGAACTGTTCCAGCACACGGAAGGCATGCTCCAGTTCGCGCAGGGCTTGTAGGGTGATCTTGGCATTCCAGCGATTGTGGTCTTCCTGGGCCATGCGCAAGACAGTCAGCATCATGTCGCGATAAATCGGGGTATTCGGGCTATTGGGTGCAACCAGGTTGAGTTGCTCTTCGACCTTGCTGGTGAGGTCGCTACCGTTGCTTTGAAAATGACGGCTTAGGAGGTCATTCGGTTGGTAAGGCATTCAACTTCTCCTTCTGGACAGACCCCTTGGCACCGGCGAGATATTCGCTAGCGCCACGACACTCCATGTGTCGCTGTCAACCCAGACTAACGCCTGAGCATTACACCTGACTCGACAGTGCCTGAAACACTGACTGTGGCGATCGAGTCATCCATACGGGCTCTGTTTTTTCCTTGGATGAAAGAAACATTCGCACTGCAAGACGCTGTTGGGCAACCCCCTTTTCTGCCCCAAAAAAGTTAACCGGCACACTCTGAATCTAGACCCTCCAGGCGGTTTTTGCTGACTTGATCATGTGCCCGGAAAGTCTTGGCTGGCAACAGCTTACTGCTGATTCGCAACGGGGTTTCACCGCTCGTCAGAACCTGTGCAGGGCTGTGTCAGCTCTGATTTACTAAGTTACAGCCGCAGTAAGACATCTATGCGTCAAGGTGGGACGCAAGGCATAGGGCTGAGGGTTTGATCGCGCAATTATTGGCGAATCGGCGGATGCAAGGAGGCTTGAAATGACCAGTGTGGTTCTGGAAATCGATACGCAGTTGTATCGGTTGTTGCAATCGGCGGCTGCGGCCAATCATCTGAGTTTTGAGGAAGAGTGTCGGCGACGTCTGGAGGGTTCTGAGCGGCGTTCGCGGTATTTGCAGGTGTTGGTGGCAGAGCTGCGCGCCGATGATCAACAGCGACGCGCAGCAGAGCAGTGATTACTTCTTCTTTTTCTGCTGTAGGCAGTCAGACTCTTTGAAGCGTTCAGAGGCTACCGGGCGATTGGTTTTATATTCAGTAAATTCGTAGCGCATGATCGCCCCCTTGGCCATCAACTTGCGATAGCTCTCGTTACGGCAGACGGTAGCGCCTAACTGGAAATACACCGCTTGTGGGTTCGCGCGCATTTTTTCTGCATGGCTTGACTGCACGCTGAGGTGGTTGATCAGCTCTTTACCTTCAACGGTGTAGCCTTGATCGAGAATGTCCTCGTTGATCGCCCGTGGGGTGCCAGCACTGCTTTGCGTGGCAACCTGTTCCAGCATCTTGCTCAGTTCGTAGTCTTGTTTGGACGCAGCCTGGGCAGTGAAGGGCAGCGCCAGCAGAAGGGCAACGGTGGGAACGATAAGGCGCAGCATGAAACTCTCCTGGTTCAGTGACTGGTGCTTCGACCCGCCACGGGACTGTGCGTTCAATGGCGGCGAATTATAGGGGAGCAGGGGGTGGACGGTACAGGCTTGCGCAGGTTGCTCTGGTAAACTGCGACGACTTTTTGGCCAACCGAGTTCTTTTCGTGTCGATTCTTTCCTCTTGCCACCTTCAGCTACCATGAGCCACGCCGTTTCCCGCTTGCGTGCCCAACGCCTGGCCCGTGCGGTCAAACCTTTTGTCGCACGTGGTTCGCGGGCGGAACGTTGCCCGGGTTGCCGAGTGATCCCCAGCCACTGCATGTGTGTGTGGCGGCCGCAGGTTTCGGCCAAATCGGCGATGTGCCTGGTAATGCATGATGTCGAACCGCTGAAACCGAGCAATACCGGCTGGCTGATTGCCGATGTCATTGCTGACACCAGTGCGTTCCCGTGGTCGCGTACGGAAGTCGAACCGGGGTTGCTGGCGCTGATTGCTGACCCGCAGTGGCAACCCTACATTGTATTTCCAGGCGAGTTTGTCGCGCCGGAGCGTGTGGTGACCGAGGTCAAGCTGGAGCAGGGCAAGCGTGCGCTGTTCATTCTGCTGGACGCCACCTGGAGCGAAGCGCGCAAAATGTTCCGCAAGAGTCCTTACCTGGAACACTTGCCGGTGCTCAGCCTGGAGCCCGAGCAGCTCTCACGCTATAGATTGCGGCGCTCCAAGCGCGACGATCACTTCTGCACCGCAGAAGTTGCTGCCTTATGCCTGGAGCTGGCCGAGGATCAACCGGCCAGTGAAGTACTGGACGCTTATCTGGATGTGTTCAGTACGCATTATCTGGCGGCGAAATATCAACAGGTGATCGACCCGAACGATGAAACCCACACACGTCTGAAACCTTTTCTCTAGCGATCATGCAAGCACCAGCTCCGGCCTTTTTGGCCAGAGCTGCGCCACCAGCATCCCGATCAGCATCAACGCACAGCCGAAATAGCCACGCAGTTGCAAAGACTCATCGAGCAGCCAGGCACCGGCAATAGCTGCGAAGACAGCTTCCAGTGAGAAGATGATCGCTGCGTGCGAGGCGATTGCATCCTTTTGTGCAATCACCTGCAGTGTGTAGCCAATGCCCACTGCAACGATGCCGCCATACAGAATGGCCGGACCAGCGGCGATAATTGCGTTCCACTGCAAGGTCTCAAAGCACAACGCCAGGACCAGGCTGACCAATGAGCACGTGGCGAATTGCAGGAAGGCCAGGCGAATCGGGTCATGACGGCTGGCGAAAACCCCGACCAACACCACATGCCCACCCCAGACAATGGCTCCGGTGAGCTGTAGCCAGTCCCCTGGGGCGACCTGAAAGTTCTCGCCTACGCTGAGCAGAAACATCCCGACTACCGCCAATATTGCGCCGAACCAGGTGCCCAGCCCCGTCTTGTGGCCAATGATCAGGCCCAATAGTGGCACTACAATGACATAGAGGCCGGTGATGAAGCCGGCATTGGTCACGCTGGTGAATAACAAGCCAACTTGCTGGAGGTTGATTCCGAGAGCCAGTGCCAGGCCCATCAGCCCCCCGCCCATTAGCAGGCCGCGGGTAAGCAAGGGCTCTGATTTGGTGTGATGGTGATTGCCACGCAGCACCAGCGGTAGCAGGCAGAGCGAGCCAAGGGCAAAGCGCAGGCCGGAATAAAGGTAAGGACCGATATGATCCATCCCTGAGGTTTGTGCGACAAATCCCGATCCCCAGATCATGGCGGTTACAAGCATCAGGACATCGGCACGCAAGGCTTGGCTTCGCATGATGGCACTCTTATTAGTTAGCCGATGACTTTGCCGCAAAGTATCCAGCTTGACCACCCCGCCTTCGCTGGGCATGCTTGGCGCCGATTAAGGCGCGACTGAAGTTTTGAACGCTGGTTTGCTGGACTCCTGGCGTTGAACGCGCCTTGCGGGTACAGCATTTTTGGCTGTCGCCTTGTGTTGCGTTGGCGAGGACTGAATTCATCAGGCCTCCCGTAAAAACAGGATCATTTGAAAAATGGCCACATACGAAATCCTGATTGCCGATGATCACCCGTTGTTTCGCAGCGCGCTGCATCAGGCGGTGACGCTGGGCCTTGGCCCCGAGGTTCGTCTGGTCGAGGTTGCGAGCATTGCGGAACTGGAAACCCGTCTGACCGAAAAGGCTGACTGGGACCTGGTGTTGCTGGATCTGAACATGCCGGGTGCTTATGGATTTTCCGGGCTGGTGTTGTTGCGCGGCCAATATCCGCAGATCCCGGTGGTGATGGTTTCGGCACAGGAAGAGGCATCGATTATGGTGCGCTCCCGTGAGTTTGGTGCGAGCGGTTTCATCCCCAAATCCAGTTCACTGGAAGTCATTCAGAAAGCGGTGCGTAGCGTTTTGGATGGCGATGTCTGGTGGCCGCCGCAGGCTTTCGAAGCGGTAAGCGTCTCGGACGAGGCCAAAGCCGCCAGAGATGGACTGGCCAGTCTGACTCCCCAGCAGTTTCGTGTACTGACCATGGTTTGTGAGGGGTTGCTGAACAAGCAGATTGCCTACGAACTGGGCGTTTCGGAAGCGACGATCAAAGCCCACGTGACGGCGATTTTCCGCAAACTGGGGGTGCGCACCCGGACTCAGGCGGCTTTGCTCTTGCAACAACTTGAGTCAATTTCGACCCAGTAACAGCCTATTTCTTCACGCTTTTTTAACTTTCATTAAACTAGTTTCCCCACTCATTTTTTCAGTTGTCTACTTTATGTCGCCTTTCAAAGGTCAAACGGGTCTTAAACGCATCCTCAATGCCGCCGGCTACTCTTTCGACGGCTTGCGTGCTGCCTTCAGGGGAGAAGCGGCTTTTCGTCAATTGGTGTTGCTCAACGTCATCCTGATTCCGTTAAGCTTTCTGTTCAACGTCAGTCACGTAGAGCGGGCAATGCTGATCGCCGTGTGTCTGCTGGCATTGATTGTCGAGCTGCTCAATTCGGCAGTGGAAGCGGCGATCGACCGGATTTCCCTTGATCTGCACCCCTTGTCGAAAAATGCCAAGGACATGGGTAGCGCCGCCCAACTCATCGCCCTGAGCATGATCGCCGTGGTGTGGGCCGTGATTCTGATTTAACGGCCGCTCAAGCGATCGTCGGCAGGACTATTTCGTCACTGCGCTGTACCCCGGCGGTGAAGGCGCGGCACAGTTCAAGAAACTCGCGCATGGCCGAGGTCTGGTACTTCTGTTTGTGCCAGATGAAATAGAACTGCCGCGCCAGGTCCAGATCCGGCGTTTCTACCGCCACCAGGCTGCCGCGGCGGAACGCATCGCGCAGCGCCAGTCGAGATATGCAGCCAATCCCCAGCCCCGATTCCACTGCGCGTTTGATCGCCTCAGTGTGTTCGAGTTCGAGGCGGATGTTCAGCGCGCTGCGGTGATGACGCATGGCCTGGTCGAAGGTCAGCCTTGTTCCAGAGCCTTGTTCGCGCAGAATCCAGGCCTCGTGCGTCAGTTCTTCCATGCTCGCCTGACCGCGCTTGGCCAAGGGATGCTGGGGGGCGCAAAACACTACCAGCTCATCTTCGACCCAACTTTGCACCTCGATATCCGGGTGGCTGCAATCGCCTTCGATCAGACCCAGATCAATTTCGTAATGGGCAACCTGTTGCACGATATTCGCAGTATTTTGTACATGGAGTTTCACCTGGCTTTCGGGATGCCGCTGCATAAAGCTGCCGATCAGCAAGGTCGCCAGGTAATTGCCGATGGTCAGCGTGGCGCCGACCGCCAGTGAGCCGAAGCTGGACTTGCCATTGAGCAGATCCTCGATCTCCTTGGCCTGATCCAGCAGGGCTACGGCCTGTGGCAGCAGTTGCCGGCCCAGGGCATTGAGGCTCAGGCGCTTGCCGGCGCGATCGAAAAGCTGGCAGCTGGATTGGCGCTCAAGCTCGGTGATTGAGGTGCTGGCGGCCGATTGGGAAAGCGCCAGTAAGCCCGCAGCACGGGACACGCTTTCCTGCTGGGCGACGGCGACGAATACTTGAAGTTGACGGAGAGTAAATCGCATATCTATATAACCGATAACCCTTATCTTAATAATCCATTTAACAGATATTGTCGCCGCCATTAGAATGCTATGCAATTGCGCTCGGCAGCTCATCTTTTGCAGAGCAGGCGCAGAGCATGCGCAGATAAATTCCCAGGAGTCCCCGTACATGAGCAACATGAACCACGAGCGTGTCCTCAGTGTTCATCACTGGAACGACACTCTGTTCAGCTTCAAGTGCACCCGCGATCCGGGCCTGCGCTTCGAGAACGGTCAGTTCGTGATGATCGGCCTGCAACAGCCCAACGGCCGCCCGCTTATGCGCGCTTACTCGATTGCAAGCCCTAACTGGGAAGAGCATCTCGAGTTCTTCAGCATCAAGGTTCCGGATGGTCCGCTGACTTCCCAGCTGCAGCACTTGAAGGAAGGCGACGAGATCATCATCAGCAAAAAACCGACTGGCACCCTGGTGCTGGACGATTTGAAGCCTGGTAAGCATTTGTACCTGCTCAGCACCGGTACCGGTCTGGCGCCGTTCATGAGCGTCATCCAGGATCCGGAAACCTACGAGCGTTTCGAAAAAGTGATCCTGTGCCACGGCGTGCGTTACGTCAACGAAGTCGCTTACCGCGAGTTCATCACCGAGCACCTGCCGCAGAACGAGTTCTTTGGCGAAGCGCTGCGTGACAAGTTGATCTACTACCCAACCGTGACCCGCGAGCCGTTCGAGAACGAAGGTCGTCTGACCGATCTGATGCGCAGCGGCAAGCTGTTCAGCGATATCGGTCTGCCGCCGATCAATGCGCAGGACGACCGCGCCATGCTGTGCGGCAGCCCGAGCATGCTCGACGAAACCAGCGAAGTGCTCAACAGCTTCGGTTTGAAGGTTTCTCCGCGTATGCGTGAGCCGGGTGACTACCTGATCGAGCGCGCGTTCGTCGAGAAGTAAGCTTTTAGCTCTTGTGACGCAGAGCGTCACCGGAGGCATTCCCACGCAGAGCGTGGGAACGATCAGCCCGCGTTGCCTGAGAAGGCAGCGCGGGCTTTTTGGTTTCTGGCGATTTATTCGGCGGGGATGACTTCCAGCACTCGGATCAGGCCGGGCTCGGGGTAATGCCAGCGCACGTCCAGATCCCAAAACTGCGCGCCGTATTCGCGTTCCGCAGTAGGAATCTGGTAAGCCGGGCGTGGGTCTTGGGCCAGGCACTGCTCGACCAGCTCAACTAAAGGCTCTTGCAGGCGCTGAGCGTGCTCGTGAGCCTGTTGCAGGGCGGAGTCCGTCCACTGCACCGGGATAAGGTCCGGCGCGGCGCTGGCGATGCTATTGGACGCCGTGTTGACGATGTCCGCATAAGGCACGTAAGGCTTGATATCGAGAATAGGGGTGCCGTCCAGCAAATCGATGCCGGAGATCCACAGGCGATTGGCCTCGACTTTGTCCAGCCTGACCACCGACTGGCCGATGCCGTTCGGGCGATGGGTGGCGCGGGTGGCGAATACACCCATGGATTTATTGCCGCCCAGGCGGGGCGGGCGGACCTTGAGCCGTGGTTTGTCTTCCAGGGCTTGATGGAACAGGAACAGCAGCCAGACATGACTGACCTGCTCAAGCCCTTGCACGGCATCGCCCTGATCAAACGGCGCCACCAGTTCCAGAACGCCGCGAGCGGCAGGAGCCAGTTGCGGTTGGCGCGGAATGGCGAATTTCTCCTTGAAACAGGAGCGCACGAAACCGATGGGGGAAACGCTGTAGGTCATGGTCTGGATCGAGGCGGGGGTGAGGGTGGGCATCATAACCCGAGCGACCTCTGGATCGGTGGTGACTGACAGAGCGCTATGGCCCCGCCGCCAATCTCAGAGACTGAACTCACCATCGAGTGGAATGATGTTCCCGGTCATGTAAGCCCCGGCGGTGCTTGCCAGGCTGATGGCCAGTGGAGCCATTATTGTGCAGCGCAATGAGCAATCATAAGGTTTCAGGTGGCTCAGAGTCGCCACCTGAAACCAGGGCAATCAGCCGCGAACGCGCAGGGTCAGGCCTTTCAGGAAGTTGCGTAGCAGTTGATCACCGCAGGTGCGGTAGTTGGTGTGGCCGAATTTGCGGAACAACGCACTCAACTCGGGTTTGGACACCGGGAACTCGGCGGCCTTGAGGATCGCGTGCATGTCGTCTTCCTTCAGTTCGAAGGCCACCCGCAGTTTCTTCAGGATGATGTTGTTGGTCACCGGCAGCTCGATTGGCTGCAGAGGACGGCTTTCGTCCTTTCCACGCTTGAAGATCACCAGGCCGTCGAGGAAATGCGCCATGACCTCGTCCGGGCAGAATACGTAGCCTTCTTCCTCGTCTTTCTTGAGGTAGGTTATGAGGTCTTCTTTACTGACTTCGAAACCGGTGAGCTTGATGATCTCGACGACCTTGTTGTCGCTGATGTCGAGCATGTAGCGCACGCTGCGCAGTACGTCGTTATGAATCATGTGTGCAGTCCTGATCATTCAGCTGTGGGCGCCGCAGGGAGCTGCGACGCCAAAGTGTGTGGCAGCCTTAGAACTTCTCTTTGGCCGACAGGTAGCGCCATTGGCCCATCGGTACTTTGCCGATGGAAACCCCGCCGATGCGGATGCGGCGGATGGCAACGACCTTGAGGCCGACGGCCTGGCAGAGCAGAGCGATGACACCCGGCTGGGGGTTTTTCATCGCGAAGCGCAGGCGGTTTTCGTTTTGCCAGCTGGCTTTGACCGCCGGCAGTTCCTTGCCCTTGTAGCTCAGGCCGTGGTTCAGGCGGTTGAGCCCGTGGGCGACCATCTCGCCCTCGACCTCGACCACATACTCTTGCTCGATCTTGCCGGCATCGGCCGTGAGTTTGCGCAGGATCTTCCAGTCCTGGGTGAATACCAGCAGCCCGCTGGCGTTGGCTTGCAGGTCGGGGCTGGCGGTCAGGCGCAGGAAATGCCCCTTGAGTGGGCGTTTGCTGAAGCGGTGTTCTTCACTCAGGGTTTCAGGGCCGATCAATTGCATGGCGCTTTGTGCATCCATACCCGCCGGCGCGTGCAGCAGGATGGTCACCGGCTCCGGTGCAGTGGCCTTGGCTTCGGGGTCGAGCTCGACTTTTTGCGTGTCGACCTTGAACTGCGGCTCATCGATGACTTCGCCGTCCACCGTTACCCAGCCGCCCTCGATGAACAGCTCAGCCTCCCGACGGGAACAGCCGACGAGTTCGATCAGGCGTTTGGAGAGACGAATCGGGTCAGTCATGACAGGGGCCGTAACAAAAGAGGGCGCCCATTGTACCTGCCTGGCGCCGGTTAATCGCGGGTCCATTTAAAGCGTGTGTTTTTTAGCCGCGCCGGGCCCGCTGATTTGCCTGTTTGAGGCGCATATGCAGTAGCGGATAGGGCTGGCCCATGCCGTCGTGATCCGAGCGTCCTATGACTTCGAAGCCCTGTTTGAAATAAAAGCCCAAGGCTTGGGGGTTTTGTTCGTTGACGTCCAGTTCATCGGCGTTGAGGTGTTCCAGGGCATAGCGCAGCAGTTGTTTGCCCAGGCCCTCGCCACGGTGTTCGGGGGCGATAAAGAGCATTTCGATCTTGCCCGCCGCGACACCGGCGAACCCGGTGATGTTCTGGCGTCGGTCGCGGGTGCAGATCAGCATGACGGCATCCAGATAGCGGGTGAGCACCAGGTTTTTCAGCAGGTCGATGTAACTGTCCGGCAAAAAGTCATGAGTAGCACGCACCGATGCCTCCCAGACCCGGGTCAGTTCTTCGTAGTCGCTGTGTTTCGGTGTGTGGATGACCGAATGATGGCGCATGCCCGCCTGCCCCTTGTGCTGAGTGTGAGGTGAAATCCTTTTGCTGAACAAAACGATAGACGTAAAAAAGCCCCGCATCCCGTGAAGAGAGCAGGGCTTTTCGTATTTCTTGCGTTTAGATCTGTTCAGCCCACAGGTCGTATTCGTCGGCATCGGTCACTTTGCACCAGACCTTGTCGCCTGGCTTGAGGTTGCTGCCGTTGTCGATGAACACGTTGCCGTCGATTTCCGGGGCATCGAAGAAGCAACGGCCGACCGCGCCTTGCTCGTCGACTTCATCGACCAGTACTTCGATTTCACGGCCGACGCGCATTTGCAGGCGCGCCGAGCTGATGGCCTGCTGGTGGGCCATGAAGCGCTCCCAACGGTCTTGTTTGACGTCATCCGGTACCACGTCCAGATTCAGGTCGTTGGCCGGTGCGCCTTCAACTGGCGAGTACTGGAAGCAGCCGACGCGATCGAGCTGGGCTTCGGTCAGCCAGTCGAGCAGGTACTGGAAGTCTTCTTCGGTTTCGCCGGGGAAACCGACGATGAAGGTCGAACGGATGATCAGGTCCGGGCAGATCACGCGCCAGTTCTTGATGCGTGCCAGGGTCTTGTCTTCGAAGGCCGGGCGTTTCATCGCCTTCAGCACTTTCGGGCTGGCGTGCTGGAACGGGATGTCCAGGTACGGCAGGATTTTTCCGGCGGCCATCAGCGGGATCAGCTCATCGACGTGCGGGTACGGGTAAACATAGTGCAGGCGAACCCAGACGCCGAGGCTGCTCAGCGCTTCGCACAGTTCAGTCATGCGGGTTTTAACCGGTGCGCCGTTCCAGAAGCCAGTGCGATATTTTACGTCGACACCGTAGGCGCTGGTGTCCTGAGAAATCACCAGCAGCTCTTTGACGCCGGATTTGACCAGGCGCTGGGCTTCGTCGAGCACATCACCGACCGGACGGCTGACCAGTTTGCCGCGCATCGAGGGAATGATGCAGAAGCTGCAGCTGTGGTTGCAGCCTTCGGATATCTTCAGGTAGGCGTAGTGCCGCGGAGTCAGCTTGATGCCTTGCGGCGGTACCAGGTCGATCAGCGGATTATGATCCAGACGCGGCGGCACGACGTTGTGTACAGCGTTGACCACTTGCTCGTATTGCTGCGGACCGGTCACCGCAAGCACGCTTGGGTGAACGTTGCGGATATTGCCTTCTTCTACGCCCATGCAACCGGTAACGATGACTTTGCCGTTTTCCTTGATGGCTTCACCAATGACTTCCAGGGACTCGGCCTTGGCCGAGTCGATGAAGCCGCAGGTATTGACCACCACGACATCGGCGTCCTGATACGTGGACACGACGTCATAGCCTTCCATGCGCAGTTGGGTAAGGATGCGCTCGGAGTCGACCAGTGCTTTCGGGCAACCCAGGGATACGAAGCCAACTTTGGGGTTGGCTGGCGTTGTGGTGGACATGTCTAACCTCGGTGTTTTGTGACGCCTCCAGCCGTGAGCGGCAAGGCGACGGACGGGCGCTTGGCGCGCCTCTGATCAAAAAGTGCGCAATTCTATCGATGGGCAGCGCACTTGACCAGCTTTATGCAGGGAAATGCGACGACTGCTGCGCTATGCTTCGCCGCGTCGCGCGATAGAGAGTTTTTACGGTCGACAAATCGACTGTAACGATAAGAAAAACAGCGCATGCTGCACGGCAAAGCATAGTGCTTCTTTCAAAGAAGTCCGGGTCTGAGTAGTAGGAGTGGTTGATGGGTCAGGCAAGTAGTCAGGCGGTGGGCTCTGAGCATTCCGGGGCGAGGCCCTTGGGAATGTTGGTGGCGGCGGTCGGGGTAGTTTACGGCGATATCGGCACCAGCCCCTTGTACACCCTCAAAGAGGTGTTTTCCGGCGGTTACGGGGTTACGGTCAGCCATGACGGAGTATTGGGGATTCTGGCGCTGATTTTCTGGTCGCTGATCTGGGTGGTCTCGATCAAATACGTGCTGTTCATTCTGCGGGCTGACAACCAGGGCGAGGGTGGGATTATGGCCCTTACTGCGCTGGCCCGGAGCGCGGCTGCGCCCTATCCGCGGCTGCGGATGGTGCTGGTGATTCTCGGTCTGATCGGCGCCTCGCTGTTCTACGGCGACAGCATGATCACCCCGGCGATCTCGGTTTTGTCAGCAGTCGAAGGTCTGGAGCTGGCATTCGATGGGCTCGAGCGCTGGGTCGTGCCGCTGTCACTGATCATATTGGTCGGATTGTTCC
The DNA here is from genome assembly GCF_059418545.1 of Pseudomonas sp. GW821-FHT07G10. NCBI lineage: Bacteria > Pseudomonadati > Pseudomonadota > Gammaproteobacteria > Pseudomonadales > Pseudomonadaceae > Pseudomonas > Pseudomonas sp. GW821-FHT07G10. The sequence goes on from NZ_JBWKQB010000004.1 coordinate 269,856, forward strand.
TGATCCAGAAGCACGGCACGGACCGAATCGGCAAGCTGTTCGGGCCGGTGATGGTGTTGTGGTTCGTCCTGTTGGGTGTGCTGGGCGTTCATGGCATCGTCCAGCATCCCGAAGTGCTCCATGCGCTCAATCCGGCGTGGGGCGTGCGCTTCTTCAGCGTTCATCCGGGCGTGGGCCTGGCGATTCTGGGAGCGGTGGTACTGGCCCTGACCGGTGCTGAAGCCTTGTATGCGGACATGGGCCACTTCGGTCGTAAGCCGATCGCTCGTGCCTGGTTCGCCCTCGTGCTGCCGGCGCTGGTGCTGAACTACTTCGGCCAGGGCGCATTGCTGCTGGAAAACCCGGAAGCGGCGCGGAACCCGTTCTACCTGCTGGCACCGGGTTGGGCGCTGATTCCGTTGGTGATCCTGTCGACCCTGGCCACGGTGATTGCTTCCCAGGCGGTTATCTCCGGCGCGTTCTCCCTGACCCTTCAGGCGATCCAGCTGGGTTACATACCGCGCATGCACATCCAGTACACCTCCAGCGCTGAAAAAGGCCAGATCTATATCGGTGCGGTGAACTGGGCGCTGATGGTCGGGGTGATCCTGCTGGTGCTCGGCTTCGGGTCTTCCAGTGCGCTGGCTTCGGCCTACGGCGTGGCGGTGACCGGGACCATGTTGATCACCAGTATTCTGGTTGCGGCGGTGATGCTGTTGCTGTGGAAATGGCCGCCGATCTTGACGGTACCGATCCTGATCGGCTTCCTGCTGGTGGACGGGCTGTTCTTCGCCGCCAACGTGCCGAAAATCATTCAGGGCGGTGCCTTTCCGGTATTGGCGGGGATTGTGCTGTTCATCCTGATGACCACCTGGAAGCGCGGCAAGCAGTTGCTGGTGGATCGTCTGGACGAAGGTGGCCTGCCGTTGCCGATATTTATCAGCAGTATCAGTGTGCAGCCGCCCCATCGCGTGCAAGGTACTGCGGTTTTCCTCACGGCCCGGGCGGATGCGGTACCTCATGCCTTATTGCACAACCTGTTGCATAACCAGGTGCTGCATGAGCAGGTCGTGTTGCTGACGGTGCAGAACGAGGACACTCCGCGAGTTCCTGCGCAACGGCGTTTCGAGGTGGAGTCTTATGGCCAGGGGTTCTTCCGGGTGATCCTGCACTTCGGCTTTATCGACGAGCCGGATGTGCCAGAAGCCCTGAAACTGTGCCATCTCGATGAGCTGGATTTCAGCCCGATGCGCACCACCTACTTCCTCAGCCGTGAGACGGTCATCGCTTCCAAGCTCGAAGGCATGGCCCGTTGGCGTGAAGGGTTGTTCGCTTTCATGCTGAAGAACGCCAACGGTAACCTGCGGTTCTTCAAGTTGCCGGTGAACCGGGTGATCGAACTGGGTACTCAGGTCGAAATGTAAGCCCCACAAAAAAGCCCCCGTTGCCTTGCGGCAGCGGGGGCTTTTTTGTGGGCGATCAGATCACTCTTCAGCGACCTTGGTCTTGCCCTGACGCTTCTCGATCGCATCGACCAGGCGTTGAGCCAGGGCCGGATAGTTTTCGTCGAAGTGGTGCCCACCAGGCAGTTTCATGGCTTCACCCACTGCGGTCTTCTCGGTGCAACCGCTTTCGTCGACTTCTTCTGCGCCATAGATGCATACCACTTTGTCTGCTGGCAGCTTGGCCATTTCCGGGCCGGTGGCGGCTTCTTTACCGGCGTTGCCCAACCAGCCTTCGACCTGGATTTCGAAGCTGCCGGTGCGGGCGAAGGCCAGCAGTATAATAACGTCAACCCTTTGCTGCTCGGCTTCTGGCAGACGGTTGTAAATGGCCGGCAATACATCGGCGCCGAAGGAGTAACCGGTCAGTACGAAGCGTTTGGTGCCCCATTTCTGGCGATAGTGCTGCATCAGTTCGGCGAGGTCAGTGGCGCTTTGCTCCGGGCTCTTGTGCTGCCAGTAGTAGCGCAGGGTGTCGATGCCGACCACCGGGTAGCCAATCTTGGCCATTTCGCCGGCCACATCACGGTCCAGGTCGCGCCAGCCGCCGTCACCCGACAGGAACAGGGTCACCGTGTCTTTTGCCTGGCCGGCGGGTACTTCGACCACCGGGATATTCAGCCCGCCATTGCCCTTGTCTGAGCCGACGAGGATCTTGCGTAACTCATTGTTCAGGACTTGCGGCAAGTGGATATCGTAGTCGCTGATACTGGTTTCGGCGTTGGGTTGATCGCGGACAAAGCCTGCGCTTGTGTCGTCAGGGTTGTCGTTCCAGGCCACCAGCCAGTGACCGTGAGCTGCGGTTTTGGGCAGCAGATGGGTACAGCCGGGCTTTTCCAGTGCCAGGTCCACGGACACGGCCTGGGCCTTGTCACTGGTTTGCTCGGACAGCCAGCGCCAGGCCAGAATTGCTCCAGGGCCGATACCGCTGACCAGGGTGGCTGGACCGTTGAGTTGTTTCATGGCCGACTGCAGTGCGCTGCCCTGCAACGTGCAGTCGGCAGGCAGGATGACTTGAACAATCTGCGCAGCACCGCCACGGCCCAGGGTCAGCAGTTGTGCATCGCTGAGCTTTTGTTCATCGGTCACTGCCACGACCACTTGCGCGCGCGCAGTGGTACCAGGAACGACGCGAGTCATTGTCGAGCCATCGGCTTGTGCCAGGTGTTCAAGTGTCGGTTCTGGCGCTGGGCGGTTCCAGAACCAATAGCCGCCACCGAGGAGCAGGGCAAGCGCCACCAGAGTGGCCAGTAAATACCGCCAGGAGCGTTGAATCATCAGCGTTTCACCAATCCAGTCAAGCCGCCCGCAATCAGGGCGGCGGTATCGGCCAGCGCCACCAGCGGATCGAGTCCGGCGGGCACGGCCATGTAACGGGGTTCCCAGTCAGGCTGGAACTTGTCTTTGAAGCGACGCAAACCCTGGAAGTTGTAGAGTTGCTCGCCACGGCTGAACACCATCGAGCCGAGGCGCTGAGTCAGTGGTGCGCCACGACGGGGTTGAAGCCCCGACAATGGGACCATGCCCAGGCTGAATCGTGCATATCCATGACTTTTATAATGTTGAATCAGGCCGACCATCATGAACTCCATGGTCAGTTTGGGCGCATCTGGATGGGCGCGCATCAGGTCGAGGCTGGCCAGTTCATGGCCGTAAGTCTCAAGCAGGTTGGAAAACGCTACCGGGCGCCCTTCGAAACGGATAATCGCAACGCGAAAATGCTTGATGTAATCATCACTGAAACGGCCAAGGGAAAACCCTTTCTCGCGTACGTTCTTGCCGGTCAGCCAGGCATCGGAGATGACTTTCAATTCATCCATGGGGGCTTGACCCGGCTCGTGGATTTCCAGCGACAGGCCGTCCCGTGTGCCACGGTTCCAAGTGTAACGCAGGTCCTTCATCTCTTTGCCCTTGGCTTCGAGATCAAAGCGCTGCAGATCGACCCGGGCTTCCTCACCGAGTTTGATTGCCGACAGACCAATGTCCATGTAATACGGCAGATTTTCGGCGCGCACCTGATAGAACACTGGGCGGGCGTGATGGACGTCGCAAAGGTCGCGGAATTGCCAGATCATCTCGGCCCGTTGCTGGGTCGGGCCAATCGGGTCGTACAACGCTACCAGGCTGCGACCGCGACGGGCGTACATCAGGAATGCGTCGTTGTTGGGATGAAAGAGCAACGCCTTGTCACCGGTCAAGGCCAGACCGCCGTCCGGTTGGGCTGAGGACATAAGGATTTTTACCGCCTTGTCGAGCTCTTCGGCGGTCGGTAGATGGATCACCGGGCGTGCAGTGCGTAGCAGCCAGGTCAGCGACACTACCACCAGCAGCACCGCGGCGCCGAGTAACGAGCGCAAACCGCGCGGAGCATCGGCGTCGAGGGTGAACTGCCACCAGAGTTGATGACTGTAGGGCACGTCCTGATAGGCAAACAGTAACAGCCAGGTCGATGCGCCAAGTACGCAGAGGCTGGCGACCAGATAAAGTGGTGAAAACGGTAACTCGGTCAGGCGGCTCGGGCGATAAAACGAACGCCTGAACACGCCGAGCAGGCAGGCGATCAGTGTCAGAAGACAAGCTTCTTCCCAGTCGAAGCCTTTGAGCAGTGAAAGCAGAGCACCGACCAGCAACATCACCATGGTCAGCATCCATGCTGCGGACAGGCGGCGTCGCAGCCCCTGTGCCAGGAGCAGGCACAGTACGCCGATCAGGCTGGCACCGAAATGTGAGGCATCGATCAAACGGTCCGGGACCAGGAAGTCGATGGCTTCGAGGCGGGTATCGATTTCCGGTGTAGCACCGGAAAACAGCAGAACCATACCGGACAGGAACACCAGCACCGCGAGGATTGGCGCAGCAAGGCCCGAGGCTACCCGCAGCGATTGGCGAGACTGGAACAGCCGTTGTGCTTCGCTGATCAGCAGTAACAGGCAAGCTACCAGTAGTGGCAGAACCACGTAGATCAGGCGATACAGCAGCAGGGCTGCCGCCAGTGGTGCGGCACCGAGCTTGTCGGCGAAGGCTGCCAGCAGAATGGCTTCAAACACCCCGACGCCGCCGGGCACATGGCTGAGTACACCGGCAGCCAGCGCCAACAGGTAGATCAGTACGAAGGCGCCGAAGGGGGGCGCTTCAGGTAGCAATAGATAGAGCACGGTGGCGGCAGCGGCCACATCCAGTGCCGTGATCACCAGCTGCAGGAGGGTCAGGCGGCGGCTTGGCAGGCGCAGGGTACGGCGCCCGACACGGACCAGCAAGTTGTCCGGGGATGGTTGTTCCGGCAGACGGCGACGGTAGATGCCGATCGCCAGTACCGCCCCGAGAAACAGCACTGTGAGGGCAATCCCGGCCAGCAGGGATTCGGACAGGTTTAGCGCAGCAGCGGCTGCTGGCAGGTTGCTGAGCGTCGCCAGGGCTGCCAGTGGTGGTAGGGCGCAACCCAGTGAAAGGCTGGCGAACAGCGTCATGTGGGCGACGTCAGAGGCCCCCAGGCCAAAGCGTGCATACAAGCGGTAACGCACCGAACCGCCGGAGAGCAGCGAAAGGCCAATGGCATTGCCGATGGCGAACGCGGTGAATCCCCCAAGGGCCAGCGTGCGCGGCGGTAATTTCACGCCGGCATAACGGCTGGCTGACCACTCATAGCCCAGCAAAATGATGAAGCCAGCAATGGTCGCCCCTAATGCACCGAGCAAGGCCGGCTTCGGCACTTCCAGGATTGAGTCGTGCAGGGCATACAGATCGAGTTCGCTCAGCAGGTGGCGACAGGCAATCAGCGCGATCGAGAATAGCAGCAGAGTGACTGCCAGGCCGATGGGTTGACGGTATTTGCTCAACAGCTCCAGCCAGCGCAGGCGAGTGGCTGTAATCGGTTGGGTCGCTGTGACGGTGTCTTGTGGATCAGACGAGTTGGCGCGCATCAATCACCTCTTGGATTGTGCGCGACAGGATGGGGGTATCCAGCCAAGTTACCAATCCCTATGAAAAAAATAATTTCAAATATTAACGCGTCTCATCGTAACTGGACGACTGCGCGCAACCAGCAGTAGAGAGTATTGCCTGCGACTCAGCATAGCCTGCGCCGAGATGATTCCGATTGACCGTCGACAGCGCGGCACACATTGCCAGATCATTGTTGCGAAAGGGCATTTTCGACAGATACAAAAAAGGCCACTCTTTCGAGCAGCCTTTTTTGATGTTTGGTTGCGGGAGCCGGATTTGAACCGACGACCTTCGGGTTATGAGCCCGACGAGCTACCAGACTGCTCCATCCCGCGTCTGTGTGGCGGCATTCTACAGGCGATCGCTTGAGTGTCAACCGTTAATAGTCTATTGGGTCAAATAAGCGCAAATAAGTGGCGAACGGTCGGTTGGGTGGGGTAAGTGCCAGAAGCGCAAAGGGTTTTCCTTTTGCACTGTTTTCAGTCGCTGACGGGAGAGGTGCTGCCAGAGGATGGGGTTGTAAAAATCGACGCGCACAAAAAAGGCCACTCTTTCGAGTAGCCTTTTTTGATGTTTGGTTGCGGGAGCCGGATTTGAACCGACGACCTTCGGGTTATGAGCCCGACGAGCTACCAGA